>NZ_JAGIXF010000065.1:0-37070 GCF_021483755.1 Burkholderia sp. WTPI3
CCGCGAGAAACGGCTGCATGTTGTCCGGCGAAATGCCGCCGACCGGAATCAGCGGCACCGCACGGTCGATCACCGCGCGCCACGCCTTCACGACGAGCACGCCGAGTTGCTCGGCCGGGAACATCTTCAGCACGTCGGCGCCGTTCGCGAATGCGGCGAACGCTTCGGTCGGCGTCGCGACGCCCGGTGCGCTTGCGAGCCCGCGCTCGCGCGCGCGGCGAATCACGGCCGCGTCACTGTGCGGCATCACGATCAGCGTGCCGCCGGCATCCTGCACACGGTCGACAAATTCGGCGCGCAGCACGGTGCCCGCGCCGACGACCATGTCGTCCGGCAACGCGCGGCGCAGCGCCGCGATACTGTCGAACGGATCGGGCGAGTTGAGCGGCACTTCGACGATCCGGAAGCCGGCTTCGTACAGCGCATGGCCGTGGTCGGCCGCTTCGGCGGGCGCGATGCCACGCATGATCGCAATCAGCGGGCACGCATCGAATGCGCGCATCAGTGCGGCGTGCGGGGTGTACGGCGCGGGCAGCGTAAGGTCGGACGACATCGGCAATTCCTCTTCAGTCAATTCATTGGTCCGCGCAGACGGGCTCGCCGTCCGCACGCACGAGCCCGGCGCGCGATGCAATGCGCCACAGTCCGCGCTCGGTCGCATGCGCGACGACGCGCGCATGCGTGCAGCCGAACACGCGCAGCGCATCCACGTAGCGCGCACATAATCCGTCGTCGCCGATCAGCAGCAGCGGCTGGTTCGCGAGCGCGACGCCGCGCTCCGCGAGCATCGCGTCGAGCGCGTTCAGTTCATGGCCGATCAGCAGGCCGGACAGGTAGTCGCCCTGCGCATCGGGGGCGAGCCGGTCGGTCAGGCCGAGCGTGCGCGTGCTGAAGATCGTCGCGAGCAGCCCGGTGCGCTGCGCGCCGCGCGCCACCGTCACGCCGCGCGCGAACGCCGCGCGGTCGCCTGATGCGCTCGGGCGCATCGTGCGGCCAAGGATCGTGTGGTCACGCAACGCGGCGAACAGTTCGCCCGTCATGAAGGTCTGGAAGCGCTCGATGAGTCCGCCCTTCACCCACGCCCATTTAGCATGCGTGCCCGGCAAGCCGATCAGTACCCCTGAACGATCTGCATCAAGCATGGGATCGCTCGCGATTGCGCCGAATATCTGCGTTTCTTCGCCGCGCATCACGTCGGGCAGATCGCCCGTCGCGATCACGCCCGGCACGATCGACACCGTGGTGCCGCGCGACGTCGTCACCGTGACGAGGCCCGCGACGAGCGCATCGGCGCCGGCCGGCACCTCGACGTACGGCGCCTCGCGCCAGCCCTGGGCGCTGCCGACCATCCCGGCGGCCAGCACCGGCACGCCCGGCGCACGGTCGAGCCAGTCGCCGCACGCCTCCTCGAACACGACGTCGAACGCGCGCGCGCCGCCGGCCGGCACGTGCATCACGCCCGCCGCGCGGCTGCGCGTGTCGATGAGTGCGCCGTGCGCGTCGAGAAGGTACGCGCGCAGCGACGTCGTGCCCCAGTCGAGCGCGATCAGCGACGGCGCGGCGGAACTGGCGTCCGGAACGGTCCGGGTCGAATTGGTCATCGTTTGATCCTGCGGGTACCCTGCGGCGGGCTCCAGCCCAGCTCCGCGGAAATCGCTCGCGCTTCGCGCTGCACGAGCGGAATCAGTTCGTCCATCCGGTCGTGCGGCATGTACGGAATCGTGCTCGCGACCGACACTGCCGCGACGATCGCGCCCGATGCGTCGCGAATCGGTGCGGCCACGCAGCGGATCGACGCCTCGTTTTCCTCGAGGTCGAACGTATAGCCGCCGGCCGCGTAGTGCGCCATGCGCTGCAGGAACGCGCTCGTTTCGGGCCGGTTGTCCGGCTTGAAATTGACACCGGCCAGCGCGCGCCGTGCGGCCTCGAACAACGAGCGCCACAGATCCGGATCGAGGTCGAGCATCATCGCCTTGCCGATGCCGGTCGATGCGAGCGGCATCCGGTGACCGACGCGCGAGCGCATCTCGAGGCCGCGCGTGCCGGGAATCTTGTCGATGTACAGCACGTCGTCGCCGTCGCGCACGCCGAGGTGAATCGTGTCGAGCGTCGCTTCCGCGAGCGCTTCGAGGTGCGGGCGCGCCACCGCCGTGAGCGGCATCTGTTCGAGCGCGATCGTGCCGAGCTCGATCAGCTTCGGGCCGAGCAGGTAGCCGCCCTGGACCTGGCGCAGGTAGCGGGCCTGCACGAGGCTGCTCACGAGCCGGTGCGTCGTGCTGCGCGTCGTGCCGAGCGCGGCGCCGATCGCGCGCATGTCGCGCGCGCCGTTGGCGATCGCCTCGAGGATCGCAAGACCGCGCAGCAGCGTCTGCGTGCCGGCCTGCTGCGCGGCGAGATCGAGCGGCGTGCTGGTCGCGCCGATGCTGTCCGTGAGCGGCGCATCGTCCGGCGTCGCGCGCCGGGCGTCGAGAGCAAGGGAGTCGGGCATCTTGGTCATGGAACAGGCTTCTTCAACGGAATCGGTGAAGCCGCTGTCGCAGCGCCGGAACGACGTCCGGCGACGCGGCAAGCCGGCGGTCGATGCACCGAGGAAAGCGCCCGGCGAACTTCATGGAATGTGTCTCCGTATGCGTCGGGCGCCGCGCGATGCGTGGGTCCGAAGCTGTCGATGTGCTTCGGATTGTAGGAGCGCACGCATTCGCCTCCAATATTTGAATGCGTTGTCCATATAATGGGATAAACGCTGAAAGCGCGCGCCGACCGTCGCGAAACGGCCGTGTCATGTGCGCGGGGGCGGAACCCGCCGCGTCGCAGGTTCCGCCCCCGTTTGCTCATGCAGGGCGCGCTTACTGCTGGTTCGCGCTGCGCGCCTGCATGTAGCGCTGCACGTCGGAGAACGACACGCGGCCGCTGCCGCTCGCGTCGATCTGCCGGAAGTGGTTCGCGACATAGCCGAGGCCTGCCGCGCGCGCCTGCGCCTGCGTGATCGACCCGGTGTTCTGCGTGTCGGCCGCGCCGAACTGCCGCGCGAGCTTGCGCACCACCTGCGCGTGCAGCGCGGCGCCGGTCGTCTGCGTGCCGGCGGTCGGCTTGCGCGCCGCCGGCGGCACGTACGGATCGCCGAGCTGCGCCTGGCGCGCACGCGCCGGGGTAACGGCGTCGCTCGCCTGCGCGAACGCGCACAGGGACACGGATGTTGCAACGCCGCCGCATGCAAGCACCGCGGCAACGACGATGAAACGTTTCTTCATGTCAGGCTCCAGTCTGGAATGAGGTCGTCGACGGCCCGCGAACGGCGCCGCCACGGGCGCGCGTCGCCAGGCCCGCACATCGCATCAGTGCGCGGCCGCGTTGTAGAAGGTCACGAGGTCGGCTTTCTCCTGCGGACGCGACGTATCGTCGAGATAGACCATGTGTCCACCCTGATAGTCCTTGATCGTCAGGTTCGGTTGCGTTCCGAGCCGCGCGAGGTCGAGCTCGGTCTGGTAGAACGGCGTCGCGATGTCGTGATACCCGTTCAGCGACAGCACCTTCAGCGACGGATTGAGCGTGAGCGCCGCGGCGAGATCGGGGATCGTGTCGGGCATCGCGAGGCCGTCGTGCGTCCAGTCCCACGTGTTGATCGCATTGCTGCTCAGCGAATACGCGGACTGCGCGCTGTACTTCAGCACGTTCGGCAGATAGGTGCCGATCGTGTCCGTGAACGGCTTCGTGATGTACGTGCTCGACGGGTCGCCTTCCGCCGCGAGCGGACTCGACGACGGCACGTTCACGCGCGCGTCGTACCGGCCGATCAGCGTGCCCGGGATCAGCGACACCTGGAAGCTGTTGTCGAAGAAGGTCGGGATCACGTTGAAGTCGGCGTTCCACAGCGCCTGCTTCACGCCGGTCGAATTCACCATCGTCGTGACGAGCGTGGGCGACGGCGGCGTGTGGCTCGCGAGATACGCGTTCACCGCAGGCGCATAACTGCCGGCCGTCAGCAGGCGCATCTGGTCCGCGTATTGCGGCAGGCTCGACGGGTTCGGATTGTCGAGCTGGTAGTACGCGCCGACGGTGCCATAGGACGGCACGAAGCCCGCGCAACTGACCGGGCTCGACCCGTTGTTCGAGTTGCCGACATAGTCGCTCGCCATGTCACAGTTGGCGTTGTAGTTCAGGATCGACGATTGCAGCACGATCCCGGCCAGGTTCACGCCGGCCGTCTCGAGCAGGTTCGCGAGCACGTCGGTGCGCGGCGTGCCGTACGACTCGCCGAACAGGTACTTCGGCGAATCGCTGCGCTGGTTCACCGCGAGGTAGCGCGTGACGAAGTCGCGGAACGCGCCGCCGTCCTGGTCGACACCCCAGAACGTCTGGTTCGTGTTCGGCGCGATGGCTTCGGAGTACCCGGTGCCGATTGCATCGACGAACACGAGGTCGGTCGTGTCGAGCAGGCTTTCCGCGTTGTCGACGAACGGGAACGTCGACGTGTTCGCGTTCGGGTCGCCCGTCTGGATCCGTTTCGGGCCGAACGAACCGAGATGCAGCCACACCGATGCCGAGCCGGGGCCGCCGTTGTAAAGGAACGTGACGGGTCGCTTCGCCGCGGGCTGGTTGTCGGCCGTGTACGCGACGTAGAAGAACGATGCTTCGGGCGCGCCCGTCTGCGGATTGCGAGCGACGAGGTGGCCGGCCGTGGCCGTATAGCGGATCGTCTGACCGTTCAGCGTGATCGTGTGATGGGTGACGGCGGCCTTTTCGACCGCGGCGGACGCGTCGAGCGACGCGGTCGCACTCGACGAATAACTGTTCGGATCGTTGTACGGCTTGTCCGCCTGGGCGGCGGGATCGGCTGAACTGTCGGCGCCTGTCGCAGCGGACGACGTCACGTCGTCGTTGCAGGCCGTCAGAATCAGCGAAGAGAACACAACCCCCAACAACAGCTTCGCTTTGCTCGCTGGCATCGTTGCTTTCCTTCTCTCGAATGTTTTTGTGTCGAGCAGCCGGGTAAGCCGCCCCCCCGCCTCGAGTGCGGCCGATAAGCCGAGGCGCCGGCCAATATACGCGAGCAGGTGGGCTTTGAAAAATTTGGAAATATTTGACCCGAAGCCGGTGCGGCGCACACCTTTCAACAATGCTTCGATTTGCGAACCATTTAATTTCATTCGCCTTTCACAGCATGCCGTGTTTATCGGAAAACACTAAAAATCCCCGGATTTCGTGCCATATCGGCAAACAAAGTCACGCGGCTGCCGGCATCGTTCAGTAAAGCGAAATAGACGGATTCGTCTAATGGATGCGACCCGAAATGCGGGTGACACGAATGCGCTGCAGCGCACCAATACTGCGTCGGCGGCGAAACGGAAGATGCGGCGGGAGCGGGCGCGCCGCTCACTGCGTCACTGCGATTGCGGGAGTTCGGCCGCGCCCATCCGGCGGGCAATGACGGCCGCGCGCTGCGCCTGGTAGGCCGAGCCGCGATGCGTGTCGAACCAGCGCGGCTTCGGCAGCATCACCGCGAGGCGGGCCGACTGCCATGCGCCGAGCCGGCTTGCGGGAATCTTGTAGTAATAGCGTGCAGCAGCCTCGGCGCCGTACACGCCGCGCCCCCACTCGACCGAATTCAGGTAGATCTCGAAGATCCGCTCCTTGTCGAGCACCGTCTCGAGCATCCACGTGATGATGAGCTCCTGCCCCTTGCGGATGTAGCTCTTCTCGCGCGACAGGAACAGGTTGCGCGCCAGCTGTTGTGTGATCGTCGACCCGCCCGCGACGATCCGGCCGCGCGCCTTGTTCTTCTCCCACGCCTGCAGGATCGCATCGACGTCGTAGCCGTTGTTGGTCGCGAACGTCGAATCCTCGGAGGCGATCAGCGCGCGCTTCAGGTTGCGCGAGATCTGGTCGTACGGCACCCACTGGTGCCGGATCTGCGCGGGCGGATTCTCGCGCGACAGCCACCATGCGTCAGTGCGCATGAACGCGGTCGAGCCGGGATTGATGAACGACCACAACGCGATCTGCGCGAGGTAGAACAGTTGCGTCGCGAGCCAGGCGCCCGCGAACACCGAACCCGCATAGACGATCCAGCGGGCCGGGCTCACCGTCCGCGTGCGCTGCGCGTCGCTCACCGCCACCACCTGCCGCGCTCCGCTCAGTTCGCGGCGAGCGCCTGGCGCAGCGCCGCGAGCACCGGCGCGCCGTCCGGCCGCACGCCGCGCCAGATGAAGAACGATTCGGCAGCCTGCTCGACCAGCATCCCGAGGCCGTCGGCCGTGCGTGCGCCGAGCGACGCCGCGTGCTGCATGAACACGGTCGGCTGCGCGCCGTACATCATGTCGTACGCGAGCGTGCCCGCGCCGAACGCTGCCGGGTCGCACTCCGGCAGCGCCGCATCGAGGCTGCCGGCCGTCGCGTTGACGATCACGTCGTACCGCTGCGCACGCACCGCCTCCGGGCCGCCGCCCGACAGCACGCAGCCCGCATCGTGCGCGGCCTGCGTGAACTGGCCGACGAGCGTCTCGGCCTTGCTCGCCGTGCGGTTCACGATCGTGATCGACAGCGGCGCGCGGTCGAGCATCGGCAGTACGACGCCGCGCGCCGCGCCGCCCGCGCCGAGCAGCAGGATGCGTGCACCCGCCAGCGACACGCCGAGATTCAGTTCGATGTCGCGCACGAGGCCGACGCCATCGGTGTTGTCGCCGTGGATGCTGCCGTCGGCGTCGATGCGCAGCGTGTTCACCGCGCCCGCTGCCGCCGCGCGCGGCGACAGCATGTCGGCGAGCGCATGCGCGTCGAGCTTGAACGGCACCGTCACGTTCGCGCCGCGGCCGCCTTCGGCGATGAACGCACGCACGGCGGGCTCGAAGCCGTCGACCGGCGCGAGCCGGTGTTCGTAGACGATCGCCTCGCCGGTCTGCGCGGCGAACTGCGTGTGGATGAACGGCGACTTGCTGTGCGCCACCGGATTGCCGAACACGACATAGCGGTCGGCGCCGCCCGTCGATACCGCTGCGCTCATGATGCACGCCCCTCTTCGCTGCCGTTACCGTTGCCGCTCGCGGCATCGCCGCCTTCGGCCACCGCGCCGTCCGCCTCGGCCAGCGCTTCGGCTTCGGTTTCGGCCGACGCGTCTGCCGCATCGACCAGCGTGTCGTCGCCGCCTTCCGCCTCTTCTTCGTCGTCGGCCGCGTCACCGCTCGTCACGGTCGGCGCGTCGAGCACGTTCAGCAGTCGCACCGACGCCTCGATCGTCAGCTCGTCGAGCGACATCACGTCGAGCAGCACACGGGTGCCGCGCGCATGCACGCCGAGCCCCGGCACGTGCAGCAGCAGCGGGATTTCCTCGAGGCGCACGAGATCGCCCTTCACCACGCTCGCGACGACCTGCTTCTTTTGCTCCTGCGCAAGCCAGCGCAGGCACCAGAAGTACTCCATCCGGCGCTGGTAATCGGCATACGCGGTATAGGTGTCGTCGAAGCCCTGCACGACCGCGTACAGGTCGGCGTCCTTCGGCTTGAACGGTGCGGCAAGCTTCGCGGTGACGCCGTGCTGCACGCACGCGAGCAGTTGCCACTGGTTCACGAGGTCGACATAGCGGCGCAGCGGCGACGTGCTCCACGCGTACTGCGCGACGCCGAGGCCCTCGTGCGGCGCGGCCGTCGTCTGCATCCGCGTGCGCTTCGGGCCCGGCGCGCCGAAGCCGCGCTGCGAGCGGTAGATGCCCGGCACCGTGTGATCGTGCAGGAACGCGCCCCACGTCGAATTCGCGAGGATCGCGAGCTCCGACACGATCAGGTCGAGCGGCGAGCCGCGGCGGCGCGGCGTGATCGACACGTGCTCGCCATCGACGTAGAAGTTGTAATCGGTGTTGCGCTGCACTTCTCGCTTCAGGCCGTAGCCCGCGCGCGCGACCTGACGCTTCTCGAACAGCGCCTGCGCGAGCGGCCACAGCACGGCGATGTCGTCCTTGTGCGGGTAGTCGCCGGTGCCGGCCGCGAGCGTCTCCTCGTTGACGAGTTCGTCGAGCGTGTTGTGACGCAGGTTGTTCTTCACGTACACGAGCTCTGCACGCGTCTCGTTCGCGACGATCTCTTGCGTTTCGCGATTGATGATGATGTACAGCGACAGCGCCGGGCGGTAGTCGCCCTCTTTCAGCGTGAACACGTCGACGACGTCGTCCGGCAGCATCGTGATCTTGTCGCCCGGCATGTAGACGGTCGACAGGCGTGCCCGCGCGATCGCATCGACCGCGTCGCCGCGCACGATGCCGAGCGCCGGCGCCGCGATGTGCACGCCGATCCGCACGCGACCGTCGGACAGGTGCTCGACCGAGAACGCGTCGTCGATTTCGGTCGTCGTGATGTCGTCGATCGAGAATGCCTGGACGTCCGCGCGCGGCAGGTCGTCCGGCAGCGGGCCGACCGTGACTGGCGGAAAACCCGTGCCGTGCGGGAAGAATTCCGCGAGAAAGCGCGCCTCGTGCAGCGCACGCGCCGACTCGATGCCGCCGCAATCGAGCATCAGCCGCGCCGGCGATACGCCGCGCGCGCCGGCCGCGGCCTCGAGCGCCTTGTATTCGATCGCGTTCTTGTCCGGCCGCGTCAGCAGCCCGAGCACCTTGCCCGCGAACGCTTCCGGCAGCTTGCCGGCCTTCAGTTCCTCTTCATACTGCGCCTGGACGAGCGCCTGCTGGCGCTTGCGCTCGAGCGACGCGAGCGCCATCTTGAGCTGCTCCTCCGGCGCGCGCTGGTATTGCCCGCGCCCCTTGCGGCGGAAATAGACGGGCGAGCCGTGCAGGCGCAGCACGAGCGCCGCGCGCTCGACCGGGCCGTAGGTCGCACCGAAGTACTCCGCGGCCAGCGCCGTATAGGCGAACTCCTCGGCCGGCGCGCATTCCCACAGGAAATCCAGATCGATCTGCTGCGCGGCCGTATCGGCTTCCTGCATCAGCTCGCCCGCGGCCGGCTTCTCGAATTCGATCAGCACGTCCTTTGCACGTACCTTCGCCCGCCGCCCGCCGGGCAACTCGACCTGAAATGCGTCGCCCTGGCGCGACAGCACGCTGCCCGCCTTGAAACTGCCCGATTCCTCGAAGAAAACGTTCACTCAGTACTCTCGTTCAGACTGCCGGGCGCCGCATCGGCGGCGCCGCATGATGATGGGAATTCGATCGGCATGACGCCGGGTTCATGACGTTCTGTCGTCGCAAAAAGCAAGAACGTCGTCGACATAGTCGGCAAATTCGCTGATTCCGTGATCGCTGCCTTCGATCACGCGCGTCTTCGCGCCCGGGTAATGGGCGAGCATCTCGCGGTAGTCGAGCACTTCGTCGCCGGTCGCCGCGAACAGATAGTAGCGTTCGGGCCGCGAAATCGCCGGCACGCGCAGCGCATCGAGTTCGTGGAGGTGACGGCGCTCGACGACGATCGACCCCCCGCCGTGCCACAGCGGCTGTTCGCCCAGATAGTGTTCGAGATCGCGCTGCGGCGCGATCGCCGGATTCAGCAGCACCGCCTTCCAGCCGTGCTTTTCCGCCAGCCAGGTCGCGTAATAGCCGCCGAGCGAACTGCCGATCACCGTCACGTCGCGCGCGCCGGCCACCTCGGCCTGCGCGACGGCGATCGCGTCGAGCGGCGACACCGACAGCGACGGGCAACGCCACTCGCTCGTGCGGCCGAGTTCGGCCAGGCGCGCGGCCAGCAGCCGCGACTTCTGCGACTCCGGCGACGAGCGGAACCCGTGCAGATACAGGATCACGCGCGGCTCCCGAGCGCGTCGAGCAGCTTCTGGTGCACGCCGCCGAAACCGCCGTTGCTCATCACGAGCACGTGGTCGCCCGGACGTGCGGCCTCGACGACCGACTTCACCAGAAGATGCAGATCGTCGAACGCGCGCGCCTTGTCGCCGAGCGGCGCGAGCGCGTCGCCGAGGTTCCAGCCGAGCGCGTCGCGCCCGGTCGGCGCGCCGTAGCCGAACACCAGATCGGCGTCGGCGAGGCTCGCCGGCAGTTGCGCCTTCATCACGCCGAGCTTCATCGTGTTCGAGCGCGGCTCGAGCACGGCGAGGATGCGGGAATTTTGGCGGCCGATTCGTGCGCGAAGGCCGGCGATCGTGGTTTCGATCGCGGTCGGGTGGTGCGCGAAGTCGTCGTAGACGGTCACGCCGTCGACGCTGCCGCGCACTTCCATGCGCCGCTTCACGTTGCGGAACGACGCGAGGGATTCGGCCGCCTGCGCTGGCGGAACGCCGACGTGGCGCGCGGCCGCGATCGCCGCGAGCGCGTTCATCCGGTTGTGATCGCCCTGCACCTGCCACGCGACTTCGCCGACGCGCCCGGCTTGCGAGTACACCGCGAAGCGCTCGTCGACCGGCACGCCGTCCTCGGCCGGCAACGCCTGCCAGCCGCCGTCGACGCCGAAGCGTTCGACTTCGCTCCAGCAGCCGCGTGCGAGCACGCGCTCAAGCGCATCCGAGCGGCCGTTCGTGACGATGCGGCCGACGCCCGGCACGGTGCGCACGAGATGATGGAATTGCGTCTCGATTGCAGCGAGATCCGGAAAAATGTCGGCGTGATCGAATTCGAGATTGTTGAGCACCGCGGTGCGCGGCCGGTAATGGACGAACTTCGAGCGCTTGTCGAAGAACGCCGTGTCGTATTCGTCGGCCTCGATCACGAAGAAGCTCGAATCGGTCAGCCGCGCCGACACCCCGAAGTTCAGCGGCACGCCGCCGATCAGGAAGCCCGGGTTCAGGCCTGCATCCTCCAGCAGCCACGCGAGCATCGACGACGTGGTCGTCTTGCCGTGCGTGCCCGCGACCGCCAGCACCCACTTGCCCGCCAGCACGTGCTCGCCGAGCCATTGCGGACCGGATACGTACGGCAGGCCGCGATCGAGGATCGCCTCCATCAGCGGATTACCGCGCGTGACGACGTTGCCGATCACGAACAGGTCTGGCTTCAGGCCGATCTGCTCGGCGCCGTAGCCCTCGATCAGCTTGATGCCCTGCGCCTCGAGCTGCGTGCTCATCGGCGGATAGACGCCCGCGTCGCAACCCGTCACCGTGTGGCCCGCCTCGCGCGCGAGCACGGCAAGACCGCCCATGAAGGTGCCGCAGATGCCAAGAATGTGGATGTGCATAGATGAATGCTTTCGCGCCGCCGGGCGCCGTCGATTCGGAAAGGAAGGTCAGCGGCGCGCCGGACAGGCCGTGCGGCCGACGCCCGGTCAACGACTTTCGCCGCGACACAAAGACCGTCATTGTAACTGACGGCCTGCCGTGCCCGGCGGCCCGAACGATGGATGCAGGTGCCGGCCGGCGCGGCGGGCGGCACGCAGCCGCAGCGCGTTCGGGCATGGCAGCGATCGAGTATGATTGCCGGATCATGTCTCGCAAACCCCTTGTCGACCCGCGGCGCGCCCGCGAGGAAATCGCCCAGTCCGCCGCCCGCCTGATCGCGGAAGACGGCCTCGATTACGCCAGCGCAAAACGCAAGGCCGCGCGCCAGCTATTCGGCGACACGCGCGTTGCCGGCGAATGGCTGCCGGATAACGACCTGATCGAGGAAGAACTGCGCGAGTACCTCGCCCTGTTCCAGAGCGACACGCAACCGGACGAACTGCGCCGGCTGCGCGAAATCGCCCTCGACTGGATGCGCCGGCTCGCCGAGTTCAATCCCTATGTGACGGGCGCGGTGCTGAACGGCACCGCGAACGAGCATTCGGATATTCATTTGCAGATATTCACCGACAACCCGAAGGACGTCGCGATCTACCTGCTGAACCAGAACGTTCAGTACGACGTGTCTGAGACGCGGCATTTCGCCGGTCGCGCCGACGTCGAGACGCTCAGCTTCCTGTGGCGCCCGCGGCGCGACGTCGACGCGATCGGCATTCACGTCGCGCTCTACGCGAGCGACGACCTGCGCGGCGCGGTCAAGGCCGACGCGCGTGGCCGGGTCGCCCGCGCGGACGCCGCCGCATTGCGCGCGCTCGTCGAGGCAGGCAACGCCCCTTCCGAACCGGAATGATTCAACGATGATGATGAAACGCATGTTGGCGCTCGCGGTCGTCGCGGCCGCCGCCGTCGCCGGCGGGATCGCCGCCGGCCATTGGTTCCACGGCGACAGTGCCGACGACGGCGTCGCCGTCGCCGCGCCCGCTCAGGGCAGCCCGGTCGATCAGCTCTGGGCCGCGTCGCTCACGGGCGTCGACGGCAAGCCCGCGTCGCTCGCGTCGTTCAAGGGCCAGAAAGTGGTCGTCAACTTCTGGGCATCGTGGTGCGGCCCGTGCGTCGAGGAGATGCCGGAACTCGTCGCGCTGTCGCATCAATACAGGCAGAAAGGCATCCGCTTCATCGGGATCGGCGTCGATTCGGACCAGAACGTGAAGAGCTTCCTGCAGAAGGTGAAGGTCGACTACCCGGTTTTCGTCAGCGGCTACGCGGGCGCCGATCTGGCCCGTAATTTCGGAAATACCGCCGGCGCGCTGCCGTTTACGGTCGTCATCGACGAGACCGGCAAGATTCGCGAGACAAAATTGGGACAAATCCAGCCGGCCGAGCTGAAAAAGACCCTCGACGCGTTGTGATCGACCGGAACGGCCGCCCGCACGTTGGCGGCGATTTGTGTGTCGATCGCCGCAATTTCACGTCAATTCGCCGATACTTTGCATCCGCACCGGTAATTCTTGCAGGTCCGGCGCGCCCAGCCGTTCGGCAAAACTAGACAAAATTCTCTAAATAGCGCTAAAGTTCGCGCAATTCCGCAGAAATAGAAGCGACCATGACACGATTGCTGGTGCTGCACGGCCCCAACCTGAATCTTCTCGGCACCCGGGAACCGGAGGTGTACGGCCACGTCACGCTGGCACAGATCGATCAGGCGCTTGCCGCGCGTGCGCAGGAAGCGGGGGCTGAGTTGTCGTCGTTCCAGAGCAACCATGAAGGCGCGCTCGTCGACCGCATCCAGGCTGCACGGCAGGAACAAACCGACTTCATCCTGATCAATCCGGCCGCGTATACGCACACGAGCGTCGCGATCCGGGACGCGATCGCCGGCGTTGGCATCCCGTTCGTCGAGATTCATCTGTCGAACGTGCACCGCCGCGAAGCGTTCAGGCATCACTCCTACTTTTCCGACCAGGCCGAAGGCGTGATCTGCGGGCTGGGCTGGAAAGGTTATCTGTACGCGCTCGAGTACGCGCTGGACAAGCTGCAAGGCGCGTCGCGCGGCTGATTTCGCGATCTAGATTCAGCGCCGGTCCCACCCGGCGCTTTCACGTATTGAAAGGGGAACTCCCGATGGATCTTCGTAAGCTGAAAACTCTGATCGACCTCGTTTCCGAATCCGGCATCTCGGAACTGGAAGTGACAGAGGGCGAAGGCAAGGTGCGTATCGTCAAGAATGCGCCGCCGGTCTATGTCCAGCAGACGGCAGGATTTGCCCCGCAGGTCAGCGCACCGGCGCCTTCGGCCGCGCTGCCGACCGAAGGCGCGGCTGCTGCGCCGGCAGGCGCTGCCGCGCCCGCCGTGCCGCAGGGCCACGTCGTGACGTCGCCGATGGTCGGCACGTTCTACCGCGCGCCGTCGCCGGGCGCGGACCCGTTCGTCCAGGTCGGTGACACGGTCAAGGAGGGCCAGACCATCTGCATCATCGAAGCGATGAAGCTGCTCAACGAGATCGAGTCGGACAAGGCCGGCGTGATCAAGGAAATCCTCGTCGAGAACGGCCAGGCCGTCGAATACGGCCAGCCGCTTTTCGTGATCGGCTAAGCCCGCCGCGCGGCCTGCCGGCCGCGCGCCGCCGATGCTCGCCAGGCGCCGTTCGCGCGCCCCTCGAAGAGACGAATACTCGCTATGTTTGAAAAAATCCTCATTGCCAACCGCGGTGAAATCGCGCTGCGCATCCAGCGTGCGTGCCGCGAACTCGGCGTCAAGACGGTGGTCGTCTACTCGGAAGCCGACAAGGAAGCCAAGTACGTGCGCCTCGCGGACGAAGCCGTCTGTATCGGCCCGGCTCCGTCGAACCTGAGCTACCTGAACATGCCGGCGCTGATCAGCGCCGCGGAAGTCACCGATGCCGAGGCGATCCACCCCGGCTACGGCTTCCTGTCGGAGAACGCCGACTTCGCGGAACGCGTCGAGCAGTCGGGCTTCACTTTCATCGGCCCGCGCCCGGAAACGATCCGCATGATGGGCGACAAGGTCACCGCGAAGCAGACCATGATCAAGACCGGCGTGCCGTGCGTGCCGGGTTCGGAAGGCGCGTTGCCGGACGATCCGAAGGAGATCGTGAAGATTGCACGCACGATCGGCTATCCGGTGATCATCAAGGCCGCAGGCGGCGGCGGCGGCCGCGGGATGCGTGTCGTGCACACCGAGGCTGCGCTCGTGAACGCGGTCAACATGACCCGCGAGGAAGCCGGCCGTGCGTTCGGCAACCCGCAGGTGTACATGGAGAAGTTCCTCGAGAACCCGCGCCACATCGAAATTCAGGTGCTGTCCGACGCGCACAAGAACGCGATCTGGCTCGGCGAGCGCGATTGCTCGATGCAGCGCCGTCACCAGAAGGTGATCGAGGAAGCGCCGGCGCCCGGCATTCCGCGCCGCCTGATCGAGCGCATCGGCGACCGCTGCGCGGACGCGTGCAAGAAGATGGGCTACCTCGGCGCGGGCACGTTTGAATTCCTGTACGAGAACAACGAGTTCTACTTCATCGAGATGAACACGCGCGTGCAGGTCGAGCACCCGGTGTCGGAGATGATCACGGGCGTCGACATCGTGCAGGAACAGATCCGCATCGCGGCCGGCGAGAAGCTCGCGCTGCGCCAGCGCGACATCCAGTTCCGCGGCCATGCGATCGAATGCCGGATCAACGCCGAAGATCCGTTCAAGTTCACGCCGTCGCCGGGCCGGATCACGTCGTGGCATACGCCGGGCGGCCCCGGCGTGCGCGTCGACTCGCATGCCTACAATGGCTATTTCGTGCCGCCGAACTATGATTCGATGATTGGCAAGCTGATCACCTACGGCGCAACGCGCGACCAGGCGATCCGCCGGATGCGCATCGCGCTGTCGGAAATGGTCGTCGAAGGCATCCAGACCAACATCCCGCTGCACCGCGAGCTGATGATCGACTCGAAGTTCGTCGAAGGCGGCACCAGCATCCACTACCTCGAACACCGGCTCGCCCAGAAGCAGCAGGTCGCACCGGAAGAAGCGTAAAGCATGAGCTATCGCGAACTCGTCGTCGAACTGGCCCGTGAGCATGCGGAGGCGCTGTCCGACGCGCTGCTCGAACTGGGCGCGCTGTCGGTTTCCGTCGAGGACGCCGACGCCGACACGCCCGACGAACAGCCGCTCTTCGGCGAGCCGGGCCTTGTGCCGGACCGCACCGCGTGGCAGCACTCGCGCGTGGTCGCGCTGCTGTCGCCCGATCACGAGCCGGCCGTGCTGCTCGCGGCGGCCGCGAACGAAATCGGCGTCGCCGAGACGCCGAAGTTCGACGTTCGTGAAGTCGAGGAACAGGACTGGGTGCGGCTCACGCAGTCGCAATTCGAGCCGATCCCGATCGGCGAGCGGATCTGGGTCGTGCCGTCCTGGCACGACGCGCCCGATCCCGACGCGCTGATCCTCGAACTCGACCCCGGTCTCGCATTCGGCACCGGCAGCCACCCGACCACGCGCCTGTGCATGGAATGGCTCGAGCAGTCGGTGCAGCCCGGCCAGTCGGTGCTCGACTACGGCTGCGGCTCCGGCATTCTCGCGATCCTTGCGCAGAAATGCGGGGCGAACCCCGTCGTCGGTATCGACATCGATCCGCAGGCGGTCGAATCGGCCCGGCAGAACAGCGAACGCAACCGCGCGGAAGTCACGTACGGGCTGCCCGACGCATGCCCGGCCGGCGAGTTCGACATCGTCGTCGCGAACATCCTGTCGAACCCGCTGAAGCTGATGGCGTCGATGCTCGCGTCGAAAGTGAAACCGGGCGGCCGCATCGCGCTGTCGGGTGTGCTCGCGCGCCAGGCGGACGAAGTCGCAGCCGTCTATGCGCGCTACGTCGACATCTCGGTCTGGCGCGAACACGAAGGTTGGGTATGCCTCGCCGGAACCCGGCGGGAAAGCCATTAGAATAGCGCTGTCCCTCACTCTGGCCAGCAGGCCGCCCGGCTCGACATGCTTCTTGCGACGCGCTGCCCTCATTGCGAAACCGTCTTCCGGCTGCGGCAGGAACAGCTCTCGCTGCATGACGGGCTCGTACGCTGCGGACACTGCCAGCAGGTCTTCAACGCGTCGCAATCGCTCGTTCCAGAACTGGCGCAGCAGCCCGAGCCGGCTGCCGCCGGCGCGCAACACGACACTGCGCCGGCGCGGCTCTTCACCGCCGATGCGCCTGCCGGACCTGCGTCCGATGCCGACTACAAGCCGGAAGGCTGGGACATGTGGGCGCCGTGGCTCGACGCCGGCGTCGACCCGTCTTTGCAGCACAACGTGCAGACCGTGCGCACCGAACCGCTGGTGCCGCTGGCGCTGCCGGCCACGGAGGCCGGCGTCGTTCACCTGACCGGCACGCCCGCGCCGATCTCGCCCGCCCCTGCCGAACCGCACGCTTTCACGTCCTCCGCCCAACCGGCCGAATCGAAACCGGCTCCGTACGAAACCGGTGAGTCGTCCGTACCGTCGGCCGAGCACGATCCGCGCGAACCGCGCTTCGTCGCTCACACCCCGCCGGACACGGATGCGCGCGTTTCTGGCAGTACGACCGAACCCTTCGGCTACGCACGCTTCGCCGCACCCGACGACGAACGCGCGCCGCGCGAACCGCGCTTCGCATTCGCGCCGGCGCAAGCCGCACCGGAACCGGACATCCACTCGGACGAATTCGCCGCTGCACCAGCCGCGACCGCCGGCAAACCCGCCGTACCGTTCCCCGCCACGCTGACCGACGACGACCGCCCGCACTTCGCCGTCACGCGCGAAACACTCGCGCCGCGGCAACGTGGGGTGATCGGCGGCTTCTTCGGCGGCCTGGTCGCCGCCGCGCTCGCGGTGCTGCTCGTCGCGCAGCTCGCATGGTGGCAGCGTGAAGCGCTGATGATCCATTGGCCCGTCACGCAGGACTGGTTCCGGCAGGCGTGCGCGCCGCTCGGCTGCACATTCACGCCGCCGCGCGCGATCAACGGCCTGCGGCTCGACGCGACCGACCTGCGCCAGCTCGACGGCCCGCGCGTGCTGGAACTGAAGGTGCCGCTGACGAACCGCTACCGCGTCGCGCTCGCGTATCCGTCGCTCGAGCTCACGCTGCTCGACGACACCAATCACGTGACCGTGCGCCGCGTGCTCGCGCCGCGCGACTACGTGCGCCCGGGCACGCCGATCGACGCCGGGTTGCCGGCCGGCGCGACGCAGACGATGGTCGTGCGTCTCGAAACGAACGGCACGCCCGCATCGAATTTCCGCGTCCAGATCTTCTATCCGTGACGCGTCGCGGCGCGCGCATGCGCGCCGTCTCAACCCGCGCGCCCAAGGGGCGCGCTATTTCGGAGCACGAACATGAGCAAAGTTACGCTGGGTGGCAACCCGATCGATCTCGCCGGCACGTTCCCGGCCGTCGGCTCGCAAGCCCCCGACTTCAAGCTGGTCGGCAAGGACCTCGCCGACGTGTCGCTCGCCAGCTTCGCCGGCAAGCGCAAGGTGTTGAACATCGTGCCGAGCCTCGACACGCCGACCTGCGCGACGTCGACCCGCAAGTTCAACGAAGCCGCATCGTCGCTCGACAACACGGTCGTGATCGTCGTGTCGGGCGACCTGCCGTTCGCCGCCACGCGCTTCTGCACGACTGAAGGCCTGTCGAACGTCGTGACGGCTTCGACGTTCCGCACCGGCCGCGCATTCGCGAACGCCTACGGCGTCGACGTGACGAGCGGCCCGCTGAACGGCCTGACCGCACGCGCGGTCGTCGTGCTCGACGCGCAGGACAAGGTGATCCACGCCCAACTCGTCAGCGAGATCAAGGACGAGCCGAACTACGACGCAGCACTCGCCGCACTGAAGTAATCCACTGCCGCCCGGCCCTGCCTCGCGAGGCCCGACGGGCCCTCCGCGCCGGCCGGGCGGCCGCCTCCCTTTGCTCTCTACAGGAACGCACGCCTTGACTACGCTGATTTGCGGCTCGCTCGCCTACGACAACATCATGACCTTCGAAGGCCGGTTTCGCGAGCACATCCTGCCCGACCAGGTTCACCTTCTCAACGTGAGCTTCCTCGTGCCGACGATGCGTCGCGAATTCGGCGGTTGCGCGGGGAACATCGCTTACGCACTGCACATGCTCGGCGGCGATGCGCGCATCATGGCGACGGTCGGCGCGAACGACGCGGACCGCTATCTCGAGCGCCTCGATGCCCTCGGGCTGTCGAAGGCGAGCGTGCGCGTGGTGGCCGAAACGCACACCGCGCAAGCGATGATCACGACCGATCTTGACAACAACCAGATCACCGCATTCCACCCGGGCGCGATGATGCAGTCGCATCTGAACCGCGCGGACGATGTGTCGGGCGTGAAGCTCGGCATCGTCGCACCGGACGGTTTCGAAGGGATGGTCCAGCACGCCGAGCAATTCGCGAAGGCCGGCATTCCGTTCATCTTCGATCCGGGCCAGGGCCTGCCGCTGTTCGACGGTGCGACGCTGCGACGCATCATTGAACTCGCGACCTTCGTCGCGGTCAACGACTACGAAGGCAAGCTCGTCAGCGACAAGACGGGCTGGTCCGAACAGGAAATCGCCAGCCGGGTTCAGGCGTTGATCATCACGCGCGGCGAGCACGGCTCGACCATTCTTCACAAAAACGGCGAAGAACAGATTCCGGTCGTGCAATCCGAGCGTGTCGTCGATCCGACAGGCTGCGGCGACGCCTTCCGGGGCGGCCTGCTGTACGGCATCGAAAATGGTCTCGACTGGGCAACCACGGGCCGCCTCGCGAGCCTGATGGGCTCGATCAAGATCGCCCACCAAGGGCCCCAGACTTACGCACTGACGCGCGCCGAAATCGATGCGCGCTTCGAGGCTGCCTTCGGTTACAGTCTCAAATGAATATTGTGGGAGAGCACAGATGTTGACGAAAAAAACCCTCACGCTCGCGGCCATGCTGACGGCCACGCTGACGCTGGCCGGCTGCTTCACGCCGCCGGGTTCGGCGGATGTCTATAGCGTCGGCCAGGCACAGCGCGAACAGACTGTGCGCATGGGCACGGTCGAAAGCGTCCGTGCGGTGCGCATCCAGTCCGACGGCGGCGGCAGCGCGATCGGCACGCTCGGCGGCGGTGCGCTCGGCGCAGTCGCGGGCAGCGCGATCGGCGGCGGCAAGGGGTCGATCCTGACGGCGATCGCCGGCGGTCTCGTCGGCGCGGTCGCGGGCAACGCGGTCGGCGAAAACCTCAGCACGGCGAACGGTGTCGAAATCACCGTGCGTCTCGACAATGGCGACCTGCGCTCGATCACGCAGGCAGCGAGCGGCGAAATGTTCCGCGCGGGCGACCGCGTGCGACTGCTGTCGAGCGGCGGCATCACGCGCGTCACGCACTAACGAGCATCCTCAGCACGCGGCGCAAGCCGCGGTCGAACGCATGTGCGATGCTGCACATGCGTTTTTTTTCGCCCCTACTCGGCCGTGCCCGCCGGCACATGGACGCAGCAATGCGGACGAAAAAAATCCCGCCATCCAAACGAGATGGCGGGACCGATTGAGTAGCGCTACTCAACCCGCGGACACCACGTGAGTGTCCGGGTGGTACTGGTCAGTCGCGATTACGGGCGGCTGCCGGTCGGGAACGGCCATGCCGCTGCCGGGTTGAGCGCGGTCTTCGCGCCCGATGCCGGCGCAACCGATGCGGTCGACGCGGTGGTTGCCGGTGCGGCCTTCTTCACGACGGCCTTCTTCGGAGCAGCAGCCTTCTTCGCCGGTGCAGCAGCCTTGGGAGCGGCAGCCTTCGGTGCAGCAGCAGCCTTCTTCGCAGGGGCAGCCTTCTTGGCGGGCGCGGCCTTCTTCGCAGCAGCCTTCTTCGCAGGCGCGGCCTTCTTGGCTGCAGCCTTCTTCGCAGGCGCGGCTTTCTTGGCTGCAGCCTTCTTCGCCGGTGCCGCCTTCTTCGCTGCAGCCTTCTTCGCCGGTGCTGCCTTCTTGGCTGCAACCTTCTTCACAGCGGCCTTCTTCGCCGGTGCAGCCTTCTTCGCGGCAACCTTCTTCACCGCGACTTTCTTAGCTGCGACCTTCTTGGCTGCAACCTTCTTCGTTGCGACCTTCTTCGCGGCAGCCTTCTTCGCCGGTGCTGCCTTCTTCGCGGCGACCTTCTTCACCGCGACCTTCTTCGCAGCTACCTTCTTCACTGCAGCGGCCTTCTTCGCCGGAGCTGCAGCCTTCTTCGCAACGGTCTTCTTGGCAGCAACCTTCTTAGCAGCCGGTTTCTTCTTGGCAGTAGCCATGTTGTTCTCCTTCAGGTTCAGATGAGAGTCAGTTCAAACTACACCCTTCGTCAAAACCCGCTTCCCGCGGACGCTGTTCAGGACGTGCGCTTCGAAGCGGGCTATTCATCGGCGTACGCGGATACCGCTCGCTTACGCTAATGAATACGGTATGGCGCGCGTGACCCCGTGGCCTCGCGCGCCAAATCAAGTCGGTAGCCGGCGCACCTCGCGCCGCCACCCCTAATCGCTTGATCAAGCGGACCGCCACACGGCCGTCCGCTTTTTCCGGAGGGAAGTTTGCCCATCCCACTGAAGGGTTCGCAAAGTGCCGATCATGTCGTTGGGCCGTTAAGGCACCGGGCATGCTTTGCATCAGGCGTTCTTGCTCCTAAACCTTGGGCCGGGACCGAGAGGCCACCGGCTGCTCCATCATGTGACGGGTTCGCTGCTGCGGGTTATTCCCAGGACAGCGCGCCGCCCGTCTGATACTCGATCACTCGCGTCTCGAAGAAGTTGCGTTCCTTCTTCAGGTCGATCATTTCGCTCATCCACGGGAACGGGTTTTCCTCGTTCGGGTACAGCGGATCGAGGCCGATCTGCTGGCAACGGCGATTGCTGATGAAGCGCAGGTAGCTCTTGAACATCGACGCGTTCAAACCCAGCACGCCGCGCGGCATCGTGTCCTCGGCGTAGCGGTATTCGAGTTCGACAGCCTGCTTGAACAGCTCGCGGATCTCCGCGCGGAATTCCGCGGTCCAGAGATGCGGGTTCTCGAGCTTGATCTGGTTGATCAGGTCGATGCCGAAATTGCAGTGCATCGACTCGTCGCGCAGGATGTACTGATATTGCTCCGCAGCACCCGTCATCTTGTTCTGGCGGCCGAGCGCGAGGATCTGCGTGAAACCGACATAGAAGAACAGGCCTTCCATGATGCAGGCGAACACGATCAGCGACTTCAGCAGCTTCTGATCCGCTTCGAGCGTGCCGGTCTTGAAGGCCGGATCCGTCAGCGTATGAATGAACGGGATCAGGAATTCGTCCTTCGCGCGGATCGACGTGACCTCGTGGTACGCGTTGAAGATCTCGCCTTCGTCGAGACCGAGCGATTCGACAATGTATTGGTACGCGTGCGTGTGGATCGCCTCTTCGAACGCCTGGCGCAGCAGGAACTGCCGGCACTCGGGCGCCGTGATGTGGCGGTACGTGCCGAGCACGATGTTGTTCGCGGCGAGCGAATCGGCCGTCACGAAGAAACCGAGGTTACGCTTGACGATACGGCGCTCGTCCTCGGTCAGACCGTTCGGGTCCTTCCACAGTGCGATGTCGCGGGACATGTTGATTTCCTGCGGCATCCAGTGGTTCGCGCAACCCGCCAGATACTTTTCCCACGCCCACTTGTACTTGAACGGCACCAGCTGATTGACGTCAGTCTGGCCGTTGATGATGCGCTTGTCGGCGACATTGACCCGCGCTTCGGAACCGCCAGCGGGAACAGCTGATGCTTGCGGCGGCACCGCAAGATCGCCTTCGAAAATGTCACGGACCTGATGGGCGGCAGGCGCTGCGGCCTGCATTCCGACAACCATCCCGGCGGAGGTGCGCAACGCGTTTTGCTGCGCTCCGCTCGCGGGGGTTACGGCAGTCTTCTCGTCATCCCAGTTGAGCATAAATTCTCACCATCAATTTAGAACGGTTTGTACCATCTTTTCCTGAGCGATAAAAGGGTTCGCTCACGAAAAATCCTTTTTTCGATTCGCGTTGCGACCTCGATACAACACTTTGAGCAACGCATCGTCGTTCATGCAGAGCGCGACGTGTGTCGCACATGTATCGCGAGGTGCGCTCGACGCATCGAACGCTGATCGAAACGCGACGCTGTCGGGGATGTTTCGATCGCTTGCCAGTGACTGCAACGCAGATGTCGCGTTACAGATTCCTTATCATTTTTTTAGTTGAGAGCGGCGCACACTTCAACCTCGATCGGTTGTCGTGCGCGCCGCTCGAACCTTCTTCAGGTCGATGCGCGCCGCGTTACTGGCAAGCTTCGCACTCGTCGAAGCCCGGATCGCCCGGACGCATCGTGCACACCGGACCGTCTGCTTCGACCGGCGCGAGCGCCGGTGCCGCATTGACCGCACCCGACGATGCATCGCCACCTGCCGCACCGAAGCCGCCTGCTGCGCCTTGCGCGCCGCCGCTGCCCGAGCCGCCCGTCGGCACTGCGTTCAGCGCGCCGTGTGCGACCGTCGACTTCTCGACGTGCGTCGCCGCCATCGTGCGGAGATAGTAGGTCGTCTTCAGACCACGCAGCCATGCGAGCTTGTAGACCTCGTCGAGCTTCTTGCCCGACGCGCCGCCCATGTAGATGTTCAGCGACTGCGCCTGGTCGATCCACTTCTGGCGACGCGATGCCGCTTCGACCAGCCACGTCGGATCGACTTCGAATGCGGTCGCGTAGATCGCACGCAGGTCGGACGGGATGCGGTCGATGCGCGACAGCATCCCGTCGAAGTACTTCAGGTCGGCGACCATCACTTCGTCCCACAGACCGCGCTCCTTCAGGTCGCGAACGAGGTACTCGTTCACCACCGTGAATTCGCCCGACAGGTTCGACTTCACGTACAGGTTCTGGAAGGTCGGCTCGATGCACGCCGACACGCCGATGATGTTCGAGATCGTCGCCGTCGGCGCGATCGCGACGCAGTTCGAGTTGCGCATGCCGTACGAGGCGATCCGCGAACGCAGCGTCGTCCAGTCGAGCGACTCGGACGTGTCGACCTCGACGTAGCCGCCACGCGCTTCCGTCAGCAGCTTCAGCGTGTCCTGCGGGAGGATGCCGCGATCCCACAACGAGCCGCGGTAGCTCGAGTAGCGGCCGCGTTCCTCGGCCAGCTCGGTCGACGCGTAGTAGGCGTAGTAGCAGACCGCTTCCATCGAACGATCGGCGAACTCGACTGCCGCTTCCGACGCGTACGGCGTGCGCAGCAGGTGCAGGCAGTCCTGGAAGCCCATGATGCCCATGCCGACCGGGCGGTGCTTCAGGTTCGAGTTACGCGCCTTCGGCACCGCGTAGTAGTTGATGTCGATCACGTTGTCGAGCATGCGCATCGCGACGCTGATCGTGCGCTTCAGCTTGTCGTGGTCGAGCGCGTAGCTGCCGTCGGCCTGCTTCACCAGGTGGGCGACGAGGTTCACGGAACCGAGGTTGCACACCGCGATTTCGGTGTCGCTCGTGTTCAGCGTGATTTCCGTGCACAGGTTCGACGAGTGGACGACGCCTACGTGCTGCTGCGGCGAGCGGATGTTGCACGGATCCTTGAACGTGATCCACGGGTGGCCCGTTTCGAACAGCATGCCGAGCATCTTGCGCCAGAGCTGCTGCGCCGGGATCTTCTTGAACAGCTTGATCTCGCCGCGCGCGACCTTGTCTTCGTAAGCCGTGTAAGCCGCCTCGAACTCCGCGCCGAACTTGTCGTGCAGATCCGGGCAGGTCGACGGCGAGAACAGCGTCCAGTCCGCGCCTTCCATCACGCGCTTCATGAACAGGTCGGGAATCCAGTTCGCCGTGTTCATGTCGTGCGTGCGGCGGCGATCGTCGCCGGTGTTCTTGCGCAGCTCGAGGAACTCCTCGATGTCCAGGTGCCACGATTCGAGGTACGCGCACACCGCACCCTTGCGCTTGCCGCCCTGGTTGACCGCGACGGCCGTGTCGTTGACGACCTTCAGGAACGGCACCACGCCTTGCGACTTGCCGTTCGTACCCTTGATATGCGAGCCAAGTGCGCGCACGCGCGTCCAGTCGTTGCCCAGACCGCCGGCGAACTTCGACAGCAGCGCGTTTTCCTTCAGCGCTTCATAGATGCCGTCGAGATCGTCCGCGACCGTCGTCAGGTAGCACGACGACAGCTGCGAGCGGTGCGTGCCCGAGTTGAACAGCGTCGGCGTCGAGCTCATGAAGTCGAAGCTCGACAGCACGTTGTAGAACTCGATCGCGCGCGTTTCGCGGTCGATCTCGTTCAGCGACAGGCCCATCGCGACGCGCATGAAGAATGCCTGCGGCATTTCGATGCGGTTGCCGTCGACGTGCAGGAAGTAGCGGTCGTACAGCGTCTGCAGGCCGAGGTAGCCGAACTGCAGGTCGCGGTTCGCGTCGAGCGCTTCGCCCAGACGCTTCAGGTCGAACTGCAGCAGCTTGTCGTCGAGCAGGCCGGCGTCGACGCCGCGCTTCAGGAACTGCGGGAAGTATTCCGCGTAGCGGGCCGACATGTCGGCCTGCACAACTTCCTCGCCGAGGATCTCGCGACGGATCGTGTGCAGCAGGATGCGGGCCGTGACCTGGCTGTACGCCGGATCCTTTTCGATCATCGTGCGCGCAGCGAGGATCGCCGAGTCGTAGACCTGGCTCATCGGCACGCCGTCGTACAGGTTCTTCACCGTCTCCGCGACGATCGGGTCAGGGTTAACCGCAGCGCCGAGACCGTCGCATGCCGACACGATCAGCGCGCGCAGTGCGTTCAGGTCGAGCGGGCGCGTGACGCCGTTGTCGACGACGTTGATGCCGGTGCTCGCCTCGCCGCCGACTGCCGCTGCTTCCTCGCCCGCATGCTGGCGCTCGAGGTGACGCTTCTCGCGATACAGCACGTACGCACGCGCGACGTTGTGCTCGCCGCCGCGCATCAGCGCGAGTTCGACCTGATCCTGAATGTCTTCGATATGGAACGTACCGCCGTTCGGACGGCTACGCACGAGCGCGCGCACGACGCTGTGCGTCAGCTGCTCGACGAGTTCGCGCACGCGCGCCGATGCCGCGCCCTGCCCGCCATTGACGGCCAGGAAAGCCTTGGTCACCGCGATCGCGATCTTCGAAGGCTCGAACGACACCACGCTGCCGTTGCGGCGGATCACCTTGTAGTCGGCGAACGTGGCTTGCGGCGCGAGGCCCTGCGCGCCCTGTTCGGTCCCGCCGAGCGGACGGCTCGAGGCGCTCTCGTACTGGGAGGTCGCGTTGTCGGTGGTTTGCATATGCAAAGCTCCTGGTGTTGGATGGTGCGGAGAGAACCGCGGATTAAAACGAACGCTGCGCAATGCGGTGCGCAAGCGGTAAGAGGCGAGCGATGCGTCGGGGAAACCGGTGCGGCCGATGCGCGACAACCGATCCGGTCGTGTGCTTCGTCATGTATACCCTGCCCCGTCGAAGTTCGCTGCGCTTGATCGCGACGCCCGGACCGCCCGGCCTGATGCGCCGCCTGAGAACCCTGTCCGCCGGCGTTGCCCGCCGGCCGGTGCCGCTGGGGTTTCCCCTGCGGCACACACTATATCTAGTACAGAACTACTCAACCGGCACCAAGTATAGTGGACATTCGGACGAGGTCAAAACGGAGAATTTGCGCGAAAGGTATTGACATCACCCCTGCCCCCCGGACGGGCAGACGTGACAAGGCATTGGTCGGAAAAATTTTTTTTGCCGGCTCAAAAACCCTGCGCTCGGTGCTGACGGAAAGGAAAGTATTCGGCGGAAAAGCCGGCATCGTCCGCGAAGCGTTGCCAATCGAAGTGCGGACCCGGGTCGGTCTTGCGGCCCGGCGCGATGTCGGAATGCCCCGCTACCGCATCGACCGGGTAGCGCGCCGCAAGCGTGCGTGCGAGCACGCCGAGCGTTGCGTACTGCGCCGCGTCGAACGGCACGTCGTCCGCGCCTTCGAGCTCGATGCCGATCGAGAAGTCGTTACAGCGCGGCCGGCCGAAGAAATCCGACGCGCCCGCATGCCACGCGCGCTCGTCGCACGACACGAACTGCACGAGTTCGCCGTCGCGGCGGATCAGGAAGTGCGCGGACACGCGCACGCCGCGCAGATGACTCTGGTAATAGGGGTGCGCATCGCAATCGAGGCGATTCAGGAACAGCGCCTCGATCGCGTCGCCGCCGAACTCGCCGGGCGGCAGGCTGATGTTGTGCACGACGACGAGCGTCGGTACCGCGCCCGCGGGCCGCGCCTCGAAATTCGGCGACGGGGCATGGCGCGCTTCACGCACCCAGCCGTTCGCGTCGACCGACAGCAGCGGCACGGCGCTCATCGCGCGTCGGAGCCGCTCGCGTGCGTGCGATGGCGCTGCGCGTGCTCGGTGCTGCAGAAATACTCGCCGTCCGACACGACGGCTTCGCCCTTCGGCGCATGCACGCCGCATTCGGCGCAGCGCACCATCGGTTCGGGCAGCGAGCGTGCATCGCCATTCGGGCGTGCCGCGCCGGCGCCGCCGTGACCGGATGCGCCATCGTAGCCGGCGCCGCGGCCGGTGCGCGCCTGCGCGTGCTCCTGGGCCTGGCGCAGCTTGCGCGCGATCCACGAACCCGCGAAGAAGAGAAGAATCAGGAGAAGAATCTGTCGCATCGGAAACCTGCGTTCAAACCACGGAGCGGTGCAGCAGCACCTCGAAAACGAACCGGCTGCCCACATACGCGAGCAGCAGCGCGGCAAACGACACGAGCACCCAGCGCGCGGCGCCACGCCCGCGCCAGCCCGATGTCTTGCGCGCGACCAGCAGGCCGCCGAACATCAGCCACGACAGCACCGCGAACACGGTCTTGTGGTCGAGCCGCAGCGCGCGCGCATCGACCTGCTCGCTGAACAGGATCCCCGATGCAAGCGTCAGCGTGAGCAGCACGAAGCCCGCGCCGATCAGCCGGAACAGCAGCTTCTCGAGCGTGAGGAGCGGCGGCAGCGTTTCGAGCCAGCTCGCGATCCAGCCGGTCGAGCCGCCGCGTCCGCCGCTTCGCAGCGACTGCAGACGGCGCTCGACCATCAGCATCAGGATTGCGTGCAGTGCGGCGATCGCGAAGAGACCGTACGCGATGTTCGCGATCAGGAAGTGCATCTTGAACAGCGGCGCTGCGGCGTAAGGAAGCACCCGCACGCCGCCGAACACGAGCGGCAGCAGCGACGCGACGCACGCGAGCGGCAGCACGAGCAGGCGCAGGCTGTCGAGCGGGAAGAAAAAGCTCTCGATCCAGTAGATGCCGGCGCCGAGCCAGAACATCGCGGACAGCGCGAACGCGAAACCGAAGATCATCGCGTCGTTCGGGAAGATCGTCATGTGCAGCAGCACGCCGTGCGCGACGAGCGCGGCAAACAGCAGCGCGCGGCCGGCCCCGCTCATCCCCGACGCGGCGGACGCAGGGACCGGTACGGCCGGCACGCTCGCGACGAGCGGCGTCGCGCCCTGGCGGTGCGTGCGCCAGCCTGCAACGGCGAGGCCGCCGTACAGGAATGCGGTGAGGGCATACAGTACAATATCCATGTTCGAAGTTTACACTAGGCCCCCTTCCCGCGACGGCTCCCTTTGTCAGGTTCCATCGCGCCTTCGGGCCCCACTGTCCATCGCTCCCCATGCTCGACAATCTCACTCAACGGATGGCGCGCGTCGTCAAGACGCTGCGCGGCGAGGCCCGGCTTACCGAGGCGAACACCCAGGAGATGCTCCGCGAGGTGCGTCTCGCGCTGCTGGAGGCCGACGTCGCATTGCCCGTCGTCCGCGAATTCATCGCCAAGGTCAAGGAAAAGGCGCTCGGCGAGGAGGTGATCAGCAGCCTGTCGCCGGGCCAGGCGCTCGTCGGCGTGGTCCAGAAGGAGCTGACCGCGGTGATCGGCGGCGACTACGAAGGCAAGGCCGCCGAGCTGAACCTCGCGGTCACGCCGCCCGCCGTGATCCTGATGGCCGGCCTGCAGGGTGCCGGCAAGACCACGACCGTCGGCAAGCTCGCGAAGCTGCTGCGCGAGAAGTACAAGAAGAAGGTGCTGACGGTGTCGTGCGACGTGTATCGCCCGGCCGCGATCATGCAGTTGAAAACGGTGACCGAGCAGGTCGGCGCCGACTTCTTCCCGTCGACACCGGACCAGAAGCCCGTCGACATCGCGGTCGCCGCCGTCGACTGGGCGAAGCGCCACTACCATGACGTGCTGCTCGTCGATACGGCCGGCCGTCTCGGTATCGACGAGGCGATGATGCAGGAAATCGCCGCGCTGCACGGCACGCTGAAGCCGGCCGAAACGCTGTTCGTCGTCGACGCGATGCTCGGCCAGGACGCGGTCAACACCGCGAAGGCGTTCAACGACACGCTGCCGCTCACCGGCGTCGTGCTGACCAAGCTCGACGGCGATTCGCGCGGCGGTGCGGCGCTGTCGGTGCGTCACGTCACGGGCAAACCGATCAAGTTCGTCGGCGTCGCCGAAAAGCTCGACGGCCTCGAGGTGTTCCACCCCGACCGGATGGCGAACCGGATCCTCGGCATGGGCGACATCCTCGCGCTCGTCGAGGAAGCGCAGCGCGGCGTCGACGTACAGGCCGCGCAGAAGCTCGCCGACAAGGTAAAGAAAGGCGGCGACTTCGACCTGAACGATTTCCGCGCGCAGATCTCGCAGATGAAGAACATGGGCGGCCTGTCGTCGCTGATGGACAAGCTGCCCGCGCAGTTCCAGCAGGCGGCGGCCGGCGCCGACATGGGCCAGGCCGAGAAGCAGATCCGCCGGATGGAAGGGATCATCAGCTCGATGACGCCCGCCGAGCGCGCGAAACCCGAAATCATCAAGGCGACGCGCAAGCGCCGCATTGCAGCCGGCGCGGGCGTGCCGGTGCAGGAAGTCAACCGGATGCTGAACCAGTACGATCAGATGCGTACGATGATGAAGAAGCTGAAGGGCGGCAACATGCAGAAGATGATGCGCGGCCTGAAGGGCATGATGCCCGGCATGCGCTGATTTCGCCTGTCGGCCGGCGCGCGGGTTTTTGCCGTAGCGCGCGCCGGCCGTTCTGCTTCATTCTTGTTTGTATACCGACTGGCCGCCAGAACACATGAACCGCGAAGAAGCCCTCCACATTTTCGACCACTCCGAAGAGATCGTCTCGGCCGATGCCGTCAACGCTTCGATCTCCAAGATGGCCGACGCGATCCGCGCCGAGATCGGCGACGCGTTCCCGCTCGTTCTCTCGGTGATGGGCGGCGCCGCGGTGTTTACCGGGATGCTGCTGCCGCATCTCGATTTCCCGCTGGAGTTCGACTACATCCACCTGACCCGCTACCGCAACACGACGCAGGGCAGCCCGGAGATGCACTGGCGCGTCGCGCCGCGAGAATCGGTGAAGGACCGGATCGTGCTCGTACTCGACGACATCCTCGACGAAGGCGAAACGATGGCCGCGATCCGCGACCGCATCCTCGACATGGGCGCGAAGCGCTTCATGTCCGCCGTGCTGTGCGAGAAGACGCTCGCGAAGGCGAAGCCGCTGCACCCCGATTTCTGCGGCTTCTCGGTGCCGGACCGCTACGTGTTCGGCTGCGGGATGGACGCGAAGGGTTACTGGCGCAATCTGCCGACGATCCGTGCGCTGACCACGAACGTCTGATCGCCCTGCCCCGACGATAAAAAAGCGGCGCACCGGTTTCCCGGCGCGCCGCTTTTTTTGGCCTGCGCGGCCGACGTTACAGCTGGTGCACGAATGCCCGGATGCCGGCCAGCAGCATCTCGACCGAGATCGCGACTAGCACGAGACCCATCAGCCGCTCGAACGCCGCGACGGTTCGCTCGCCGAGCCATTGCTGGATCCGTTCGGCCAATACCAGCGTGATCGCACAGACGATCATCGTGACCGTCAGCGCGCCGACCCACTCGAGCATCTTGCCCGGCGCCTGCGACGTCAGCAGCATCACCGTCGCGAGTGCCGACGGGCCGGCCAGCGCCGGAATCGCGAGCGGCACGATGAACGGTTCGCCACCCGCGCGCGGATCGCTGCCGAGCGCGCCGTCCGGATGCGGAAAGATCATCCGCAGCGCGATCAGGAACAGCACGATCCCGCCGCCGAGCCGCAGCGACAGGTCGGTGAGACTCATCATCCGCAGGAAGCGGTCGCCGACCACCATGAAGAACAGCAGGATCACGAACGCGATCCCCACTTCACGCAGGATCAGCTTCACGCGCCGCTCGCGCGGCACGTCCCGCATCGCCGAAATGAACAGCGGGATGTTACCGAGCGGATCCGTGATCAGCACGAGGAGCACGGTGGCCGACAGGAAGGTGTATTCCACCGTGTCCCCCGATTGCCGCGATCAACGCGCGAGCGCGGCGCGGATCTTCTCCGTCACCGTGGCCGCAGCCGTGTCGGCCGGCAGCAGCGTCGCTTCGGCATCGCGGCGGCCCTGGTACTCGATCTTGCCTTCCTTCAGGCCGCGCTCGCCGATCACCAGGCGATGCGGCACGCCGATCAGCTCCCAGTCGGCGAACATCACGCCCGGGCGCTCGCCGCGATCGTCGAGGATCACGTCGATGCCGGCCGCCGTCAGCTCCGCGTACAGCTTGTCGGCCGCCTCGCGAACCATGTCGCTACGGTCGTAGCCCATCGGGCACAGCACGATTTCGAACGGTGCGATCGACTCGGGCCAGATGATGCCCTTGTCGTCGAAGTTCTGTTCAATCGCCGCGCCCAGAATGCGCGTGACGCCGACGCCGTAGCAACCCATCAGCATCGGCTGCGGCTTGCCCGACTCGTCGAGGAACGTCGCGCCCAGCGCTTCCGAGTACTTGGTGCCGAGCTGAAACACGTGACCGACTTCGATGCCGCGGCAGATGTCGATCGTGCCCTTGCCGTCCGGCGACGGATCGCCCTTCTTCACGTTGCGCACGTCGGCGACGTCCGGCTCCGGCAGGTCGCGGCCCCAGTTCACACCCGCGATGTGATAGTCGACCTCGTTCGCACCGACAACGAAGTCGCTCATGTTCGCGACCGTGCGATCGGCGATCACCTTCACCGGCTTCTTCGTGCCGACCGGGCCGAGATAGCCCGGCGGCGTGCCGAACCACTCGACGATTTCCTGCTCGGTCGCGAAGCGGTGGTTCTTCAGACCCGGCAGCTTCGACACCTTGATCTCGTTCAGGTCATGGTCGCCGCGCAGCATCACGAGCCAGATGGTCGGCTCGGCGCCTTCGTTGTCGGTGGCCAGCACGATCGACTTGATCGTACGCTCGAGCGGGATCGCCAGCAGCTCGGCGACGGCTTCGCACTTCGCCTTGCCGGGCGTCGCGACCTTTTCCATCGCTTCGGCCGGCGCCGCGCGCTCCGCGACCAGCGGCAGCGCTTCTGCCGCCTCGATGTTCGCCGCGAACTCGGACGTCGGGCAGTAGGCGATCGCGTCCTCGCCGGTATCGGCGATCACGTGGAACTCGTGCGAGAAGTTGCCGCCGATCGAGCCGCTGTCGGCCGCGACCGCACGGAACTCGAGACCCAGGCGCGTAAAGATGCGCACGTACGCGTCGTACATCTTGCGATACGACTCGTTCAGGCCGGCTGCGTCCTTGTCGAACGAATACGCGTCCTTCATGATGAATTCGCGGCCGCGCATCACGCCGAAACGCGGACGGATCTCGTCGCGGAACTTCGTCTGGATCTGATAGAAGTTCACCGGCATCTGCCGGTAGCTCTTGATCTGGTTGCGCGCGATATCGGTGACGACTTCCTCGTGCGTCGGCCCGATCACGAAGTCGTTGTCCTTGCGGTCCTTGAAGCGCAGCAGCTCGGGGCCGTACTGCTCCCAGCGCCCCGATTCCTGCCACAGCTCGGCCGGTTGCACGGCCGGCATCAGCAGCTCGATGGCGCCTGCCCGGTTCATTTCCTCGCGCACGATCGCCTCGACCTTGCGAATCGAGCGCAGGCCGACCGGCAGGTAGTTATAGATGCCGCCGGCGACACGACGGATCATGCCGGCGCGCACCATCAGCTTGTGGCTGACGATCTCTGCGTCGGCCGGTGCTTCTTTGAGGGTGCCGATAAAGAAACGGGAAGCTTTCATGCGGACGGTTCCAAATACGGCGCCCCAGGCGGGGCGCCCGAAAAAGTTTCAAGGTGAAAAAGCTGCGCGCGACGAACGGCGATGGCGCAGATGACGTAGCAGACAAATCAGGGACAATTCAGCCGATGCACCCCGGGCGGATTCGCTCCGTCACGGTGCGCAGCGCCCGTTATCTGTTTATAATCAAAGCAATTTTAAAGGATTCGAAGGTGGTTGTATGCTGGATCGTGAAGGCTTTCGCCCGAACGTCGGCATCATCCTCTTGAACGCGCGCAACGAGGTGTTTTGGGGCAAGCGGCTCCGCGAGCATTCCTGGCAGTTTCCTCAAGGTGGGATCAAGTATGGCGAGACCCCCATGCAGGCGATGTACCGGGAGCTGCACGAGGAAACCGGCCTGCACCCGGAACACGTCAAGATAATCGGCCGCACTCGCGACTGGTTGCGTTACGAGGTGCCTGACAAGTTCATCAAACGCGAAGTACGCGGACATTACCGCGGCCAGAAGCAGATCTGGTTCCTGCTGCGGATGGTCGGACGCGATTGCGACATTTGCTTGCGCGCGACCGACCACCCGGAGTTCGATGCGTGGCGCTGGAACGAGTACTGGGTGCCGCTCGATGCGGTGATCGAGTTCAAGCGGGATGTCTATCAGTTGGCGCTGACGGAACTGTCACGCTTCCTGCGCCGCCCGGCGCAGCGAGCCGACAAGCCGCGTGGGCCGCGTCCGTCGCGCTATCCGCGCGTGATCGGCACGCAGGTCCAGCAGACGCTGACGATTGTCGACACATCGGTGGTTTGTTCGGAGATCGAAATGGACGCGAGCACGCTCGACGAGCTGCCGCCCCAGGTGATCATCGGCAAGTGACGAGTCGGACTGCATGACCGGGCGCGACCTTGGTGTCGCGCCCTTTTTTTACGAGGAATGCATATTGAAAGCGATTGCTCTCGCGCTCGCATCGATCGCCGCAGCGGCGGCACTGGCCGGCTGCGCGAATTCGAAGACGCCGACCAACAAGGATGACAGCGCCTTCGTGTATCTGCTGGACCGCCAGGGCAACTGGAAGGAGAACCCGGTCGATACGCTGCCTGCGCTGCCGCAAGCAGGTGACCTGCTGCCATTCAACGTGTCGCAGAACACGCCGCTCAAGTTCGCCATCGATGCGAAGTCGCTCGCGGTCGGCACCGACGGCGTCGTGCGATATGCGGTCGTCATCACGAGCCCGGCCGGCGCGCGCAACGTGAACTACGAAGGCATCCGCTGCGACACCTATGAATGGCGCCAGTACGCGGGCCTGAATTCGGATCACGACGGCTGGGACCGCACGGTCGAGAACGACTGGCGCCGCATCGAGAACGGCGAGCTGAATGCGTATCACGCCGCGCTCTACCAGGACTACTTCTGCTCGAACAAGATGCCGCAGGGCTCGACCCAGCAGATTCTGGAGAACGTACGGTTCCACCGTACCGCGATGAGCCAGTTGCACTGACCGAGCGGCACGGGACATCTGGCCGCTGGCCGCCGCAATGAAAAAGCCCGCGCAATGCGGGCTTTTTTGTCGTTTGCCGATGCCAGGCCGAGCGGTTACACCAGTACGAGGTTGTCGCGGTGAATCAGCTCGGGCTCCAGCATGTAGCCGAGGACCGTCTCGATCTCGCCGCTCGGCTTGCGGTGAATCAGCTTCGTTTCCGCGCTGCTGTAGTTCGTGAGGCCACGCGCCACTTCGCGCCCGTCCGGACCGACGCACGCGATCACCTCGCCTCGCGCGAACGCGCCCTGCACGCCAGTCACGCCGATCGGCAGCAGGCTCTTGCCGCCGCCGGTCAGTTTCTCGACCGCACCCGCATCGATCACGACGTGCCCGCGCACCTGCAGATGATCGGCCATCCACTGTTTGCGCGCCGCCATCCGTGCAGTGCGCGCGATCAGCTGCGTGCCGATCGCCTCGCCCGCGGAAAGCCGCACCAGCACGTCGGGCTCCCGCCCGCTCGCGATCACGGTGTTCGCGCCGCTGTGCGCCGCGCGCTTTGCCGCCAGGATCTTCGTGAGCATCCCGCCACGGCCGAGGCTCGAGCCTGCGCCGCCCGCCATCGCCTCGAGTTCCGGCGCGCCGGCGCTGGCTTCCGCGACCAGCGTCGCGTTCGGATCCTTGCGCGGATCGGCGGTGAACAGCCCCGACTGGTCGGTCAGGATGATCAGCGCATCGCCTTCGATCAGGTTCGCGACCAGCGCACCGAGCGTGTCGTTGTCGCCGAACTTGATTTCATCGGTGACGACCGTGTCGTTCTCGTTGATGATCGGCACGACGCCGAGCCGCAACAGCGTAAGCAGCGTCGAGCGGGCATTCAGGTAGCGCTCGCGATCGGCCAGGTCGGCGTGCGTGAGCAGGATCTGCGCGGTGCGGATATCGTGCTCGGTAAAGCGGCTCTCATAGACTTGCGCGAGCCCCATCTGGCCGACAGCAGCGGCCGCCTGCAGCTCGTCGATCTCGCGCGGGCGCTTACTCCACCCGAGCCGCTGCATCCCTTCGGCAATCGCCCCCGAACTGACGAGCACCACTTCCTTGCCCTGAGCGCGCAGCGCGGCGATCTGGGCAGCCCAGCGGCCGATTGCAGCATGATCGAGTCCCTTGCCGTCGTTGGTCACGAGGCTGGAGCCCACCTTCACCACCAGTCGCTTCGAATCCGCGATGATCGAACGCATCGTGCGCTGTCTCCTGTATCTGATGCGCGATTAAATTCCGGCACCGGGCCGCGCGCCCGGTGCATGTCGGAGCCGCTCAGGCGTCGCCGCCGGGCGTCGTGCCGCCATCGGCTGGCGGCGCATCGCGGAACCGCACGTCCGCGGCCAGATCTTCCTCCTCCGCCACGCGGTGCGCTTCCGAATGCTCGGCGAGGTAGTCGTAGATCGCGTAGCAGAGCGCTTCGCAGCCCTGACCCGTGAGTGCCGAGATTTCGAATACCGGGCCGTCCCAGCCGAAACGTTCGAGGAAATCGGCAACGCGCGCCTTGCGCTCGTCTTCCGGCACCATGTCGAGCTTGTTCAGCACGAGCCACCGCGGCTTCTCGTAGAGCGCCTCGTCGTACTTGCGCAGTTCGCCGACGATCGCCGTCGCTTCCGCGACCGGATCGACGTTTTCATCGAACGGGGCCAGATCGACGAGGTGCAACAGCACGCCGGTGCGCTGCAGGTGGCGCAGGAACTGGTGACCAAGGCCCGCGCCTTCGGCGGCACCCTCGATCAGCCCCGGGATATCCGCAATCACGAAACTCTTGCTCGGGCCAACCCGCACGACGCCGAGATTCGGCGCGAGCGTCGTGAACGGATAATCGGCGATTTTCGGCTTCGCATTCGACACCGACGAGATGAACGTCGACTTGCCGGCGTTCGGCATGCCGAGCAGCCCGACGTCGGCGAGCACCTTCAGTTCCAGCCGCAGCATGCGTCGCTCGCCGGGCTTGCCGTCGGTCTTCTGGCGCGGCGCACGGTTCGTGCTCGACTTGAAATGCAGGTTGCCGAGGCCGCCGGAACCGCCCTTCGCGAGCATCACCTGCTGGTCGTGCTCGGTCAGGTCGGCGATCAGCTCGCCCGTGTCCATGTCCGTGACGACCGTGCCGACCGGCATGCGCAGCGTGATGTCGTCGCCGCCCTTGCCGTAGCAATCGGAGCCGCGACCGTTTTCGCCGTTGCGTGCGAGATGCTTCTTCGCGTAACGGTAGTCGATCAGCGTGTTGATGTTGCGGTCGGCGATCGCGTAGACGTTTCCGCCCCGGCCGCCGTCTCCGCCGTCCGGCCCGCCGAACGGAACGAATTTCTCGCGGCGCATCGACGCGCTGCCATCGCCTCCGTCGCCGGCGATGACTTCGATTCGTGCTTCGTCAATGAACTTCATTCGTTACTCCGACCAGTATTACCGCTATTGTGCCGCGCGCCGGCGCGCTTGGACAATCTGCCGTTCGGCCGATTGCCCGCCGGTTGGGCGACAACCACCGGCGCGCACATGCGCCCGGCGGCCAAATAAAAAAAGGCCCCGCGAAGACTGCGGGGCCTTTCGGCTACGAAGCCCTTGGGTGCCTGAACTTAGGCAGCCGCCGGGACAACGATGACCAGATGCTTCTTGTCCGCGCCCTTGGTCGCGAACTTGACGTGACCGTCGACCAGCGCGAACAAGGTGTGATCCTTGCCCATGCCGACGTTCTCGCCAGCGTGCATGCGGGTGCCGCGCTGACGCACGATGATGCCGCCCGCGTTGATTGCCTGGCCGCCGTACACCTTCACGCCGAGACGTTTCGACTCGGAGTCGCGGCCGTTCCGGGAAGAGCCGCCTGCCTTTTTGTGTGCCATCTGATTGCTCCTTTACCGAGGCGCTTACGCGTTGATCGCGTCGATGCGCAGCTCAGTGTAGTTCTGGCGGTGGCCGCCGTGCTTTTGGTAGTGCTTCCGGCGACGCATCTTGAAGATGGTGACCTTGGCATGACGACCGTGCGACACAACGGTGGCCTTGACGGAAGCCCCACTGACCAGCGGCGCACCGAACTTAATCGATTCGCCTTCGCCCACTGCGAGAACCTGGTCGAGCGTGATTTCAGCGTCAATGTCAGCCGGTATCTGTTCTACTTTGAGTTTTTCGCCAACGGCAACTTTGTACTGCTTGCCGCCGGTTTTTATGACCGCGTACATTGAGAACCTCACTCTGGATCCAATTTTTCCGCACACCACGCGCGGAAAACACGTGATTATACATGGGGTTAGCACCGAAGTCAAAACCGATCCGCGATTGCCGCGTGCAAGCCCTGGCC
>NZ_JAGIXF010000066.1:0-35700 GCF_021483755.1 Burkholderia sp. WTPI3
ATCGCCCCCCAAATAATCCCCCTTGACACTCTATCTTTCGATACATATCTTTAGATATGTTTTTCGACATATAGGACACGATCATGCGACACAACCCCTCCCGCGGCCATGCCCGATGCGACGGTCATGGTGCGCATGCCGGCCCTGAATGGTTCGCCGGTCTCTGGCACGCGATCGGCCGCCATCGGCGCGGCCACGATCCGTTCGGTGGCGGCCCGTTCGGCGGCCGTGGCGGACGCGGCGGCTTTGGCGATTTCGGCGACGACGGCATGCCGCGCGGCCGCCAGTTCAGCTCCGACGATCTCCAACTGCTGCTGCTCGCGCTCGTCGCCGAGCAGCCGAGCCATGGCTACGAGCTCATCAAGGCGCTCGACACACGTTCGAACGGCTTCTACAGCCCGAGCCCCGGCATGGTGTATCCGGCACTCACGTATCTCGAGGAAGTCGGCTTCGTCGCGTCGCAGGCGGAAGGCAACCGCAAGTGCTACGCCCTCACCGACGCCGGCCGCGCGCATCTCGATGCGCAGCGCGAACGCGTCGACACCCTGTTCGCGCGCCTCACGCATCTCGCGCGCAAGATGGAATTCATGCGCCGCGCCTTCGCCGGCGAAGCGGCGGGCAGCGAAGCACCGGACGAAGCACAGCCCGGCTGGCTGCCGGAGTTCGTCGAAGCCCGGCTCGCCCTGAAGCGCGCGCTGCTGCACAAGAGCGCCGCCGATGCCGACGAACAGCGTCGCATCGCGGCCATCATGCGCCGCGCGACGGCCGAAATCGAAGGCGGCACCGGCGCATAAGCCGCGCCGCCCCGTCAAACCATAGGAAAACGGATTGATGCAAAACACCTCAGAACGCGCCGTCACCCGCGTGCGCCATACCCTCAAGTTCCGCCTGCTGCAGGTCGTGCGCGTGCACGCCGTGACGCCCCACTTGCTGCGCGTCACGCTCGGCGGCCCCGATCTCGCAGATTTCGAATCGTCGTCGTTCGACGATCACGTGAAGGTGTTTTTCCCGCCGCCCGGCGCCGATCGGCCGGCGCTGCCGACGCTCGGCGCGAACGGCCCGGAATTTCCGGAGGGCGAACCGAAGCCCATCGCGCGCGACTTCACGCCGCGCCGCTTCGACCGCGCCGCCTGCGAACTGGATCTGGAATTCGTGCTGAACCATCCGGGCCCCGCATCGCAGTGGGCCGCGCAGGCACGCGTCGGCCAGTGGCTCGGTATCGGCGGCCCGCGCGGGTCGTTCGTGGTCCCGATCGATTTCGACTGGCATCTGCTGATCGGTGACGATACGGCGCTGCCGGCGATCGCACGGCGTCTCGAGCAATTGCCGGCCGGCTCGCGTGCAGCAGTGGTGCTGGAAGTCGCGGACCGCACCGCGCAGATCGCGTTCGATACGCGCGCCGACGTGCATGAAATCTGGCGCTTTCGCGCCGAAGCGGATGCAGCGGACGAAGACGTGCTGCTGAACGCCGTGCGCGAACTGCCGCTGCCGCCGTCCGGCGAGGGTTACGTGTGGGCGGCCGGCGAAGCGCAGTCGATGCGCGCGGTGCGCCTGCACCTGACCGGCGAGCGCGGGGTCCACAAGTCGCGAATCCGCGCGGCGGCATACTGGAAGCGTGGCGCGGCGGCCGTGCACGAGACGCTGGAAGACTGACCGCGAAAGGGCGCGCGCCGGCGGGGTTGGCATCGGCGGCGCGGCTGGTATATATGTATGTCTGCGACGCCGCTGTCGGACGACAGCCGCCGCAGCCCGTACAGGAGCGCCCGGTCATGACAAAAGAAAGCCACGCGTCGCCGTTCCTTCGCAACCTGAAGATCGCCGGATATTGCGGCCTGGCCGCTGTCGTTCTCGCGCTGTTCGTCGCGATGTGCGCGATCTTGAAGGAAAGCTCGCTCGAACGCGACGCCGCGCAACACCCGGGCGAGACGCCCGAACTGCACGATGCGGGCGGCGGCACGTCCGCTTCGGCCGAATCGGCCAAGACGCCCGGCTGACGGCGTCCGGCCCGTACTTCTCCTGCTCTTCCCGCTTACGGCGCGCGCTCGCGCCCCATCATGACTGCGTGCACCGCGTCGCCGATCCGTTCGATCGGCTCGACCACACGTTGCCCGTACAGGTGCGCGGCCAGCGCACCGGCCGTGCCGACCAGCACGCCGCCCGCCATGTCGAACGGCCAGTGCACGCCGGCATATACGCGGCCCCATGCGATCGCCACGGCCATCGCGACCATCACGAACCCGGTCAGCCGTGTCGTACCGGCGAGCAGCATGCCGACCGCGAGGCTCCATGCGAACGTCATGTGATCGCTCGGAAACGAACTGTCCGGCGAATGCGGAATCAGTTGCGCGCCGACGCCGGCCATGAACGGCCGCGGGGAGAACCAGAAATGCCCGATCACCTGCGCGAGCAGGAGCGCCAGGCAAGTGCCAACGCCGGCTTCGATCGCCTGACGCCGCGTCGGCCGCTCGCCGAAAATCCAGGTCAGCAACAGCATGACGGGCAGCGCATAGACGAGCCAGTCGGCGGCGAAGATCGCGAGGCGGGCCACGCCGTGGTTCGGCACGGCGCCTGCATTGATGGCGGAAAACAGGGTGAGATTGAGGTTCTGCATGAATCCGGTTGCGTGAAACGTGAGTGGGGGACCGGTCGTGCCGGTCGGATGCGAACGATGCTAGTGCTCACTCGCTTAAGTGGTGCTTAGTGCGCCGGGCGACCTGCGCCGGTACTCGGGTCGCCTGAACCGTGGCCGGTTCGCCGCGGCGAACGCACTTAGAGCCTGCACTGCAACACAAGTTCACACAATTGTCACATTCTCGCGCGACCTTCTCCCGTAAAACCTCACCACCCATCCCGTAAAACCTCACCTTTTTCACATCGTGGCGTCACTGACGCATGCGAATATCGGGCCGCCGGGCGCAATTCGCGCCGTTTGTGTCGCTCGCCTCAATATTTACATCGCTGATACGTCGAAATCGGCAACAATTAATTCCAGATGCGGCATCGCACAACGGCAACGCACAGGCATACGATTACGACCACTCATCCACGAAGCGATCAACAACAAGGAGTCCGCATGAAACCCAGCGATGTCCGATCGAAAGCGTTTGCGATGCCGTTGACCAGCCCCGCGTTCCCGATGGGCCCGTACCGTTTCGTCGATCGTGAGTTTCTGATCATCACGTATCGCACCGATCCGGATCGTCTCCGTGAAATTGTCCCCGAGCCGCTGCAGATCACCGAGCCGCTCGTTCATTACGAATTCATTCGCATGGCCGATTCGACCGGCTTCGGCGACTACACCGAAAGCGGCCAGGTGATCCCCGTCGAATACAACGGTCAGGCCGGCGGCTACACGCTCGCGATGTATCTCGACGATCACCCGCCGATCGCCGGCGGCCGCGAACTGTGGGGTTTCCCGAAGAAGCTCGCATCGCCCACGCTGCACGTGAACACCGATCACATCCTGGGCACGCTCGACTACGGCAAGGTTCGCGTCGCGACCGGCACGATGGGCTACAAGCACAAGGAACTCGACATCGACGAGCAGCTGAAGCGGCTCGCCGGCCCGAACTTCCTGCTGAAGATCATCCCGCACGTCGACGGCACCGCACGTGTGTGCGAACTGGTGCGCTACTACATGCAGGACATCAAGATGAAGGGCGCGTGGACGGGCCCCGCATCGCTCGAACTGGCGCCGCACGCGCTCGCGCCGGTGGCCGATCTGCCGGTCCTCGAGATCGTCGAGGCACGCCACCTCGTAGCAGATTTGACACTCGGCCTGGGCGAAGTCGTCTACGATTACCTGGCTCAGTAACACGTCCGCAGTCTTTTCTCCCTGTCAATCCTTTCACCACGGGAAATTCGAAATGAGCAACCTGAATGGCAAGACCGCAGTCGTCACGGGCGCCGCAAGCGGCATCGGCAAGGAAATCGCACTCGAACTCGCGAAAGCGGGTGCGGCCGTCGCGATCGCCGACCTGAACCAGGACGGCGCAAACGCGGTTGCCGACGAGATCAACAAGGCAGGCGGCAAGGCGATCGGCGTCGCGATGGACGTGACCAACGAGGACGCGGTCAACAGCGGCATCGACAAGGTGGCCGAGGCGTTCGGCTCGGTCGACATCCTGGTGTCGAACGCAGGCATCCAGATCGTCAACCCGATCGAGAACTACTCGTTCGCCGACTGGAAGAAGATGCAGGCGATCCACGTTGACGGCGCGTTCCTGACGACCAAGGCCGCGCTCAAGCACATGTACAAGGACGATCGCGGCGGCGTCGTGATCTACATGGGTTCGGTGCACTCGCACGAAGCGTCGCCGCTGAAGTCGGCGTACGTGACGGCCAAGCACGGCCTGCTCGGACTGGCACGCGTGCTGGCGAAGGAAGGCGCGAAGCATAACGTGCGCTCGCACGTGGTGTGTCCGGGCTTCGTGCGCACGCCGCTGGTCGACAAGCAGATTCCGGAGCAGGCGAAGGAACTCGGGATCAGCGAAGAGGAAGTCATCAAGAAGGTGATGCTGGGCAACACGGTCGACGGCGTGTTCACGACGGTGCAGGACGTCGCGCAAACGGTGCTGTTCCTGTCGGCCTTCCCGAGCGCCGCGCTCACCGGCCAGTCGTTCGTCGTCAGCCACGGCTGGTTCATGCAGTAACGCCCCCCGCCTCCCGGACGGGAGGCGACTCCCGCATCACCGCTCATTGTCACGATGGAACGCGGAGTGCCGTCGGTCGGCGCCACTCCCTTCCTCTCCGCCATCCACGGCGGGATTTCTCGGAGTCACTGATGAAACCGCACGCGCGTACAGAAAAGCAGGCCGTCGATGCGGCGGACCTGCATCACGAAGCCGGCGCGCCGGCCGCTGCGCGGTCGCTGCCGTACGAAACGATCGCGCTCGTCCTGCAAGGCGGCGGCGCGCTCGGCGCGTATCAGGCCGGCGTGTTCGAAGGTCTGCACGAGGCGGGCATTCCCCTCGACTGGATCGCCGGCATCTCGATCGGCGCGCTCAACACCGCGCTGATCGCGGGCAATGCCCCCGAACATCGCGTCGAGCGGCTGCGCGAATTCTGGGAAACGATCTGCCAGCCGGCGTTCTTTCCCGCGATTCCGGCCGCGTTCGAATTCGCGCTGTTCAACAGCATCGACCAGGTCCGCACGTTCTTCACCGCGTCGCAGGCCGCGAGCGCGATGATGCAGGGCCAGCAAGGCTTCTTCGTGCCGCGTTTCCCGCCGCCGCTGCCGGGCGTGGCCGATCATCCGGAAAAGATCAGCTGGTACGACACGTCGGCGTTGCGCGCGACGCTGCTCAAGCTGTGCGATTTCGACCGTATCAACTCGGGCGAGACGCGTGTGTCGGTCGGCGCGGTCAACGTCGGCACCGGCAACTTCGTGTACTTCGACAATTCGCGCGTTCGCCTCGCGCCCGAGCACTTCATGGCGTCCGGCGCGCTGCCGCCCGCGTTCCCGCCGGTCGAGATCGATGGCGAGTATTACTGGGACGGCGGCGTCGTGTCGAACACGCCGCTGATGGAAGTGCTGCGCGCGCGTCCGCGCCGCGACACGCTCGCGTTCCAGGTCGATCTGTGGAGCGCGCGCGGGCCGCTGCCGCGTACGATGGCCGACGTCGCGGAACGCACGAAGGACGTGCAGTATTCGAGCCGCACGCGTTTCGTCACCGACACGCTGCAGCGCGAACAGCGCTACCGCAACGTGCTGCGTCACGTGCTCGATCAGGTGCCGGAAGAGCAGCGCAAGAACGACCCGTGGTGCATCGAGGCTGACTCGATGTCGAGCGGGAAGAAGTACAACATCCAGCACCTGATCTATCAGCAGAAGGCGTACGAGCACCACTACAAGGACTATCAGTTCGGTCTGTCGACGATGCGCGACCACTGGTCCGCAGGTCTCGACGACATCCGCAAGACGCTCGCAGTGAAGGACGGCCTCGCGCTGCCCGTCAACGATGCGGGTTTCGTTACGCACGACATTCACCGCCGCCGGTAATGCCGTATGCGACGGCCCGGCGCGATGGATGCGCCAGGCCGTCTTTCTTACCGATTCGACATGCCGATTTTCATTGCGCTATTCGCGCTCATCGCCCTGGGATGGGGCGCCGTTCACCTGTTTCACGTCATCGCCGCGCAGTTCGGCCAGCCGGTCGCGATCGCGGCCGCCGTGCTCGCCGCCGCGATCCTGATCGCGCTGATCGCGTGGTGGATCAAACGCCGCCGCGACATCGCACCGAACACGAAAGAACAAGGCTGGACCCACATCGTGCATCGCGCGTGGGGCGAGTTGCGCGTGTCCGCGACGCAGGGGTTGCTGTGGCTGTCGCATGACGGCGCGGACGGCCGCTATACGCTGTCGCAACTCGACGGCTGCGAGGCCGCGCCGATCGACGGCCGCTGGCATCTCGTCGTGCGCGTGCGCGATGGCGTACGCGGCGAATGGAAACTGCCGATGATGGACAAGCGCGACGCGCAGCGCTGGGCGCGCGTGCTGATGCTCGCGAAGGACAACCGGCTGTAACGGACTGCGGCAGCGGGCCGGGCCGGCACGGCCCCGCGCGATGCTTGCTGTGTCGCGCCGCTCCCCACCTGCGGCGCACGTTCCGCCCAACGATACCCCGCTCGCGCACGATGGCGAGCGCCCCCCGCCTCACCCGCACCACCGTTCCCTATCGCGCGCCGAGCGCCCACAAAGCGTCGAGCACGTGTTGCGTCGGTCGCTCGACCGGCCCGGCCCGATGCGCGATGCCCAGCTCGCGCCACAACGCCGGACGCAACGGCCGCATCACGATCCGTGCATCGGGCAGCGGGGCACCCGCCTCGTGCGGCAGCAGCGTCGCGCCGTAACCCGCGGCAACCAGGCTCTTGATCGCATCGTTGTAGTTGAGTTCGATGCGCGGTTCGGGCCGATGGCCGCCGAGCGCGAACCATTCGGTCGTGAGCCGCGACAGGCGCGTGGTCGCATCGTTGAGAATCAGCGGACGCGCAGCCAGATAGGCCGGCGTCACACGCGCCGGGAGCGGCCAGTCCGCGGGCAGAAAGGCCAGCACCGGATCGCGCCGCCACGCGCGGATCGACAGCCCCGCGACCGCCTGCTGCGGCAGCGCAACCAGCCCGACGTCGAGCGTGCCCTGCGCAATGCGCGCCAGCGTGTCGGACGACGTGAGCACCGCGATCTGAACATCGATGTCCGGATGCTGCTCGCGCAACCTGGCCACCGCCTGCGGCAACAGATGGGCGATCGCTCCGGTCGAAGCGCCGAGACGCACCCGTCCGGTCAGCCCCTGCACCTGCCGCTGCACGTCGTCGAGTGTCGACTCGACCTCGGCCAGCAAACGGCGCGCCCGCTCCACCAGCACTTCACCGATGGTCGACGGCCGCACGTTGCCGCGCGTACGGGACAGCAACGGCGCGCCAATGCGGCTTTCGAGTTCGGCGACGTGAAGACTGACGGTCGGCGGTGCGAGATGAAGCAATTGAGCCGCGGCCACGAAGGATCCCTGGTCGGCGATTGCGACCAGCGTACGCAGCCGGTCCAGGCTGATCTCGCGCATCTCCACCTCTCGTTCAGGAAAACTGAATCCGGCAATCAGGAAATTCAACTTTTCCTATTCTATGCGTTCGACGGACGATACGGTTTTCCCGACGTCCGAAGCAAGGAGCGCGACCATCATGAGCTTCCCCACTGTCTACATCGACGGCGATCAAGGTACGACCGGATTGCAGATCCACGAGCGCCTGCGCGATCGCACCGACCTGCAGCTCGTCACGCTGCCGAACGCGGAACGCAAGGACCCCGCGCGGCGCGCCGAAGCGATCAACGCATCCGACATCGCGATTCTGTGCCTGCCCGACGCCGCCGCGCGCGAAGCAGTCGGATTCATCCGGAATCCGGCGGTACGCGTGATCGACGCGAGCTCGGCCCACCGCACCGATCCGGAATGGGTCTACGGCCTTCCAGAGATGGTCGAGGGGCACGCGCGGAAGATCGCACGTGCACGACGCGTCACCAATCCGGGCTGCTATCCGACGGGTGCGATCGGCCTGCTTCGGCCGCTGCAACAGGCTGGCCTGCTGCCGCGCGACTACCCGGTGAGCATCCATGCCGTGTCCGGATACTCGGGCGGCGGGCGCAGTGCCGTCGACGCATTCGAGTCGAACGGTGCGGCTCGCGCGAAACCGCTGCAAGTCTATGGCCTCGCGCTCGCGCACAAGCACGTGCCCGAGATCCAGCTGCATGCCGGGCTCGCGCACCGTCCGCTGTTCGTGCCGGCTTATGGCGCCTATCGGCAAGGCATCGTACTGACCGTGCCGATCGACCTGCGCCTTCTCCCGGCCGGCACGACCGGTGGGTTGCTGCACGCATGTCTCGCGCACCATTACGCCGGCGCGCGCCATGTCGAGGTCACGCCGCTCGCGGACTCGCGCACGATCACGCATCTCGATCCCGAGGCGCTGAACGGTACGAACAACCTGCGGCTCAGCGTGTTCGTCAACGACGAGCACGGTCAAGTGCTCCTTTCCGCCGTGTTCGACAATCTCGGCAAAGGCGCATCCGGCGCGGCCGTGCAGAATCTCGATCTGATGCTCGGCGCGACGAGCGTGGCGGAAGCGGCGTAGGTCGCCTGTAGACCTCGTCGCGAGCCGGCCCTCGGCAAGCAGATCGGCAGCGCCATCGCGTTTACGGCTCACGACGCTGTTGCGAACCGTAAGCGCGCGTCAACCAGTGCCCGAATCCTGCCCCCGTAAAAGCTCACCTTTGGCCGATTTCAGCCCGCATCGTCGTTCGCCTCGGCATTCAGGCCGGCGAACGTCTCGGCCAGAAAATCGACGCACACGCGCACCTTCGCCGACGCCGCGACGCGTTCCGGATACACGGCCCAGATGTTCGCCGGCTGGTGCGCTTCCGGCAGCACGCGGCACAACGCACCGCGTTCGATCAGCGGCCCCGCTTCCCAGATCGAGCGCAACACGATCCCGCGCCCGGCCAGCGCCCATTGCACGGCCACCTCACCATGGTTCGTCGACAGCGCGCCGCCGACCTTCACGGTTGCCGTTTCGCCGCGCAGGTTCAGCCGCCAGACACCGAACGGATGGTCGCGCTCCTTGATCGCGAGACAGTCGTGCGATGCGAGATCCGCGAGCGAGCGCGGCGTGCCGCGTCGCGCGAGATAGTCGGGCGACGCGCACAGCACACGATAGTTCGCCGCGAGGCGGCGCGCGATCAGGTGATCGGCGATCTCGTCGCCGATGCGCACGTCGAGGTCATAACCTTCGCCCGCGACGTCGACGAGCCGGTCGAACAGATCGAGCCGCACGTTCAACTGCGGGTAGCGCGCGGAGAAATCGAGCAGCGCCGGCGCAACGACATGCCGGCCGAAGCCGAAGCTGCTCGAGATGCGCAGCGTGCCGCGCGGCACCGTGCGCGTGGTGGACACGTCTTCGACGAGATGATCGACGTCGTCGAGAATCTTCTCGGCGCGCGCGAACACGCGCTCGCCGGCTTCCGTGACCGTCACGCGACGCGTCGACCGATGCAGCAGCCGCGTGCCGAGTTGCGCCTCGAGCAGCGCGATGCGTTTGCTGACATAGGCGGGCGACACCGCGAGTTGCTCGGCGGCCGCGCTGAAGCTCGTCAGACGGACGACCAGGCTGAACACGCGCAGGTCGTCGAGATTCGGTGATTTATTCACGATTCGTGGAAAGTCGATTAACCTTTCGCTGGATTTTAATCCGAATGGAAATAAATAAAATGGCGTCATGTTCCGCTGTGCATGCTGCCAGCGGCCCGACCAGCCAAGGAGACTTGCATGAGCGACAGGACCTACAGGATTGCCGTGATTCCCGGGGACGGCATCGGCCGTGAAGTGATGCCCGAGGGGCTGCGCGCGCTGGACGCCGTCACGGCGCGCTTCGGCATCCGCTTCGAGTTCGAGCAGATCGACTGGGCGAGCTGCGAATACTACGCGCAGCACGGCAAGATGATGCCGGACGACTGGAAAGCCCGGTTGTCGCGGATGGACGCGATCCTGTTCGGCGCGGTCGGCTGGCCCGCGACGGTGCCCGATCACATTTCGCTGTGGGGTTCGCTGCTGAAATTCCGCCGCGAATTCGACCAGTACATCAACCTGCGGCCCGCGCGCCTGTTCGATGGCGTGCCGTCGCCGCTCGCCGGCCGCAAGGCCGGCGACATCGACTTCATGATCGTGCGCGAGAACACCGAGGGCGAATATTCGTCGGTCGGCGGCACGATGTTCGAAGGCACCGAGCGTGAAGTGGTGATGCAGCAATCGATCTTCACGCGTCACGGCACCGAGCGCGTGCTGAAGTTCGCGTTCGATCTCGCGCAGCGCCGGGCGAAGCGCCTGACCGTCGCGACGAAGAGCAACGGCATCGCGATCAGCATGCCGTGGTGGGACGCACGCGCGGCCGAGATGGCCGAACGCTATCCCGAGATCGTCGTCGACAAGCAGCACATCGACATCCTGTGCGCACGCTTCGTGCTGCAGCCGGACCGCTTCGACGTGGTCGTTGCATCGAACCTGTTCGGCGACATTCTTTCCGACCTCGGGCCGGCCTGTACGGGCACGATCGGAATCGCGCCGTCGGCGAACCTGAATCCGGACCGCACGTTCCCGTCGCTGTTCGAACCGGTGCATGGCTCCGCGCCCGACATCGCGGGCCAGTACGTCGCGAATCCGATCGCGATGATCTGGTCGGCGGCGATGATGCTCGACTTCCTCGGCAACGGCGCGGGACGCGAGCGCGAAGCGCACGACGCGATCGTCGCGGCGATCGAGGACCTGCTGCGCACGGGGCCGCGTACGCGCGATCTCGGCGGTCAGGCAGGGACGCAGGAAGTGGGCGAGGCGATCGCGGCGCGGATCGCCGGCTGATCGATCGCTGCGGACGATACGCAGCTAGATGGGCGTCGACGCATGTCGTGTTCAGCTGTGAGCGACACGACATGCCGCGCGCACCTGTTCCGATTCCGACGGGTGTGTCGGTGCATGCGTATCGATGTCGAACGGCGAGCAATGCGATCCGACGACACGCACGGTTGTGCGTCGGTGCATCGGTGCGATGGGTATCGCGTTGAAGTCGAGCGATGAGTTGCATCGAGTGTGGATACCCACCGTATCGAACCTCACCGCATGTCTTGCGAATGCGCGTGCGTTCGATATTTCTGTCAGCGCAATCGCACGGCCTCACGCGAAGATCGATCGGTGAGGCGCCGCGCGTAAAACACCACACCGCAGGCACAGAAAGCGCCTTCTCCCGAAAACGCTCACCTCAACGCGCTGCCCCCGTATTTCCTCACCTTTGAACACAGGCATCGCGCTCGACGTGCGATCGGGTGCGACACCATCGTGTTTGTCACAGCCCGAGATCGGACAGGCCGGGATGATCGTCCGGACGACGACCGAGCGGCCAGTGGTACAAACGGTCCGCTTCACGGATCGGCAAATCGTTGATGCTCGCGTGGCGATGCGCCATCAGGCCGTTTTCGTCGAACTCCCAGTTTTCGTTTCCGTATGAACGGAACCAGTTGCCGGCATCGTCATGCCATTCGTACGCGAACCGCACCGCGATGCGATTGCCGCCGAACGCCCACAGCTCCTTGATCAGCCGATAATCGAGCTCGCGCGTCCATTTCCGCTGCAGCAGGCCGACGATCTCGTTGCGGCCCGTCACGAACTCCGCGCGATTGCGCCACCGGCTTTGCAGCGTATAGGCAAGCGACACGCGCTGCGGATCGCGCGTGTTCCACGCATCCTCCGCGGCGCGTACTTTCTGGCGCGCCGTGTCGAGCGTGAAGGGCGGAACGGGCGGACGAACTTCCGGGGAAGCGGACATGGGATGCTCCTGTTCAAGGTGCTGGCCGCGCACGAGCGCGGCCGTCGGGACGGACTACTTCGATGATCGGAAAACCGTGTCGAGCAGCAGGTCGGCGGTTGCGCGCGCGTCGCGCGCGGCATTGGCATCGCCGCTGACGAGCGCCACACCGATCGCGCCGTCGATCAGTACCAGCCATTGACGTGCGAGGCGGGCGAGCCCGCGATGCTCGATCCCGGCTTCGTCGGCATACGCGTCAAACCGCTCGCGCACGAACGCCAGCAAGCGCTCCTTGTGCATGCGTGCGACGACCCGCACCGGGTCGTCGGCGTCGGCAATCTCGCCGGACGCATTCAGAAACGCGCAGCCGTGAAAATCGGGTTGCGAAAACCAGTCGCGCAATACGTCGAACATGCCGAGTAGTTGCGCGCGCGCAGACTTGCCGCGCGCCAGCGTCGCGTCGACAAACCAGCGCATCCAGCGCGCGTCGCGACGTTCGAGAGCGGCGACGACCAACGCCTCTTTCGATTCGAAATGCGAATAAAAGCTCTTTCGCGCCGCGCCGGACCGCTTCACGATCGCATCGACGCCCGTGGCATGGATCCCGCCCGAGTAGATCAGCGCCTCGGCCGCATCGAGCAGCCGGTCGCGAACGGCCGGTTCTCCGGAGAGTTCATCGAGTGTGTTCATGTGTTTACGGTAGAACGATCGTTCTCCTTCGTCAACGTCCGTGTGAAAGGCCCTGTCGGCGAGAGGGCTGAACGTCGCATGCTTCCGGTGACGAGCGACGTCTTCCTGGCGGTATTCAGGACATGTCGGGATGTGTGGATGTCTGCAACCCGAACCGCGATGGTTGAACGGTGAGTGGATCGAATAGCAGACGGCGCACCGATCGATGCAGCGGGAGAGGTTGAATGGTGAGTTCGCCTCTGGTTGCTCACCTCACGCCCGAGGTTGTCATGGGAACACGACTAAAACCTCGGCACGCTGGTCAGCTGGTTGTCCAGCCAGGGGCAACCGCTCAGGCATGCATGTGAACGCGGCAGACAAAAAACGGAAGGGTAAGAAGAAAGACACGCACCGAACGGCGTGACAGAAGGGTAACCCTGACAGGTGAGGGGCATGTGTGACGGCATGTCACCGAAGCGGTCTGAGGAATCGAGGCGCTCGTCCTCGCATCGCAGCCGGGAAACTGGGTATAGCCGTTGAATTCGGCATCCACGTGTGCGGCAAAAGCGCGATCGAGCCACCGTTCGGCACGCAACCACAGCTCCCGAATACTCTCACCTTACGCGTTCGTCGAAGCCGACCGGCCTCGACGAACGCTCAAGCACACACCAGCGGGGCGGCCGAAAAACACGCCGACGGCCTCGCCGGCACTCAGACGGTCCAGTCGAGAATCACCTTGCCGCTTTCGCCGGACAGCATTGCGGCGAAGCCTTGCTCGTAATCGTCGACCGCGAAGCGGTGTGTGATGATCGGCGACAAATCGAGACCGCTTTGCAGCATCGCGACCATCTTGTACCAGGTCTCGAACATCTCGCGACCATAGATGCCCTTGATCTCGAGCCCCTTGAAGATCACCTGGTTCCAGTCGATTGCCGTCTGCGCGGGCGGGATGCCGAGCAGCGCGACCTTGCCGCCATGATTCATCGCCTCGAGCATGCTCGTGAACGCGCTCGGCACGCCCGACATTTCGAGACCGACGTCGAAGCCTTCCGTCATCCGCAGGTCGGCCATCACGTCGCGCAGCGACTCGCGTGCGACGTTGACCGCGCGTGTCGCACCCATCTTGCGCGCGAGTTCGAGGCGGTAGTCGTTGATGTCGGTGATCACGACGTTGCGCGCACCGACGTGTTTCGCGATCGCAACCGCCATGACGCCGATCGGGCCCGCGCCGGTGATCAGCACGTCCTCGCCGACGAGGTTGAACGACAGCGCCGTATGCGTCGCGTTACCGAACGGATCGAAGATCGACGCGAGATCGTCGGAGATCTCCGGCGGAATCTTGAACGCGTTGAACGCGGGAATCGCCAGATACTCGGCGAATGCGCCCTCGCGGTTCACGCCGACGCCGACGGTGTTGCGGCACAGATGCCGGCGACCCGCGCGACAGTTGCGACAGAAACCGCACGTGATGTGACCTTCGCCGGACACGCGATCGCCGATCGCGAAGCCGCGCACTTCCTGCCCCATCTCGACGATCTCGCCGACGTATTCGTGTCCGACGTGCATCGGCACGGGAATCGTCTTCTGGGCCCAGTCGTCCCACTTCCAGATATGGATGTCGGTGCCGCAGATCGCCGTACGGCGAATCTTGATCAGCACGTCGTTGTGTCCGACTTCGGGACGCTTCACGCGCGTGAGCGTGAGGCCCGGGCCGCGTTCGAGCTTTGCCAGTGCTTTCATGATCGCGCCTCCGTCAGACGATACCGAGCGACTTGCCGACGCGCACGAACGCGGCGACCGTCTGATCGATCTGTGCGGGCGTATGCGCGGCACTCATCTGCGTGCGGATGCGCGCACGACCGCGCGGCACGACCGGGAACGAGAAGCCGATCACGTAGACGCCTTCGGCGAGCAACCGGTCAGCCATGTTCGTCGCGAGTTGCGCGTCGCCGAGCATCACCGGGATGATCGGGTGCGCACCCGGCACGAGCGTGAAGCCCGCGGCCGTCATCTGTTCGCGGAAACGCACGCCGTTCTCGCGCACGCGCTCGCGCAGCCTCGCGCCTTCGTCGCTGCCGAGCAGTTCCAGCACCTTCAGCGACGCCGCGGCAATGCTTGGCGTCAGCGTGTTCGAGAACAGGTACGGGCGCGAACGCTGACGCAGCAGTTCGACGATCTCGCGGCGGGCCGCGACATAGCCACCCGATGCGCCGCCAAGCGCCTTGCCGAGCGTGCCGGTGATGATGTCGACGCGGCCGTCGACGCCGCAATGCTCGGGCGTGCCGCGGCCATGCGCGCCGATGAAGCCGACCGCGTGCGAATCGTCGACCATCACGAGCGCGCCATAGCGATCCGCGAGGTCGCAGATGCCTTTCAGGTCGGCGATGATGCCGTCCATCGAGAACACGCCGTCGGTCGCGATCAGCTTGTGGCGCGCGCCCGCGGCGTCGGCTTCCTTGAGCTTCGCCTCGAGGTCGGACAGGTCGTTGTTCTTGTAGCGAAACCGCTTCGCCTTGCACAGACGGATGCCGTCGATGATGCTCGCGTGATTCAGCTCGTCGCTGATCACCGCGTCGTTCTCGTCGAGCAATGTTTCGAACAGGCCGCCGTTCGCATCGAAACAGCTCGAATAGAGGATGCTGTCTTCGGTGCCGAGAAACGAGGCCAGCGCGCTTTCGAGCTGCTTGTGCACGGTTTGCGTGCCGCAGATGAAGCGCACCGACGCCATGCCGAAGCCGTCCTGATCGAGACCGGCCTGCGCCGCGGCGATCAGGCGCGGATCGTTCGCCAGACCCAGATAGTTGTTCGCGCAGAAATTCAGCACGCCGGCACCGCCGGCGAGCCGCACGGCCGCGGCCTGGGGACTCGCGATCTCGCGCTCGGTCTTGTAAAAACCGTCCGCGCGGATCTGGTCGAGCGTCCCACGCACCTGGGCGAGAAAGGCATCACGCATCGCAAAGCTCCTGACAGGGTTTCGCAATCCGTCGCGCGCCACTCGTGGCGGCAGCGCAACGGCCTGCTACTGTTATAGTCGGTCGTTCGGTTGACCGCATTTATCCGATATTCCGAACTAGAATTCGAAATATCGAACAACTTTAAGCGAACGGAAATCAAATGGCAAGTTCCTCCGCGCCGCGCCGCACACGTGCCGACGCCGCACCGCAGCAGCCGGGCGTGACGCCGCCGCGCGTCGGCGAGCAGATCCAGCGTCTGCGCAACGAGCGCAAGCTCACCCTCGACGACCTGTCGCGCGCAGCCGGCGTATCGAAATCGATGCTCTCCGAGATCGAGCGCGACAAGGCCAACCCGACGATTGCGGTCGCGTGGCGGCTCACGAACGCGCTCGGCATCACGCTCGACGAACTGTTCTCGCAACCGAAAGCGCCCGAGACGATCCGTGTGGATGGCCCGCACGACATTCCGACGCTCGCCGGCCACGACGGCCGCTACCAGTTGCGCGTGTGGGGCCCGATCGATCTGGCCGGCAAGTTCGAGTGGTACGAGCTGACGCTGCCGGGCGGCGGCGCGCTCGTATCGAACGCGCACGAACCCGGCACGCGCGAACACCTGACCGTGCTGCAGGGCGCGATGGAAATCGAAGCCTCGGACTCAAACCGGCGCCTGAAAACGGGCGACACCGCCCGCTATCCGGCCGACACGCCGCACGCCATCCGCAACCCCGGCAAGGCCGAGGCACGCGCACTCCTGATCGTGATTCATCGCTGACGATGCGTATAGCTGGCCGACAGGCCAGTTGCGGAAAACACTGTATGTTTGTACAGTATACGGACATTCCGCCATGCATGGCCGGGGTTGGCGCACCGAGGCGCCTGCTTCGGTCGACAGGAGCCTGCGATGACAGAAGAACAAGATTTGGCCGCGCTCAGCTTCAAGGCTGCCGCGCACGACCTCGAACTGATCGTCCACCATATTGCCGGGCGCTATATCCGGCAGCGCGTCCCGCTGTCGTGGCGTCTGCTGCACGCCATCGAAGCCGAGGCGCTGGCCGATCTCGGCTTTGCCAGCCGACATGACGCCGGCATGCGCCAGTTGTTCGAACGCCCGTCGGACATGACCTTTCCCGAAACGGACGATCCAATCGACTTCGGCCGATCGAACGCACTCCCCGCCGTCTTCTCGTTCGCGGTGCTCGCCTATGAAGCAGCGGCAGCGTCGCAGAACGCGTCGCTGCGCGAGCGTGCTCATCGGCCGTCGAAGGCTTGGGGCGACTGACACCAAGGCCGGGCCGCCCGGCGTGGCGGCCTGCTCCAGCATCCTGCTTACTGCCCGCGACGTTGCGGAAAGGGCTACCATACACGCAACTAACGGAATAAATAACATGCCTCTTCCCACGTCCCCCGACGTTCCCGTACGGCCTGAAGAAAAAGACCTGTTCGACCGCGGTGCGTCCGACTGGATCCTCTCGCCCGAAACCGCGTTCGACGCATGGCTTGCCATGCAGGACTACCGACGCTCGTCGGCCGATGTCTATCGCGCACAATGGGGCGCGTTTCTCACCTGGCTGCGTGCTCATCAGAAAAACCTCGCCACAGTCGATACCGCGTCGATCGCTCACTTCGTCGGTGAGCTCCCGATCCGGAAAACGCAACGCATGCGCTATTTGAGGTTGATCGAGCGCGTGCTCGACCACATCCGGCGTACCGAATTCGCATCGACCAACCCAGCCCGCTTCATTGCTCAGGATGGCGAAGCGACGTGGCGAAAGGCTCGCGACAACGAGCCGACCGGTTTCCTGACACCGACCGAGCGCGCGAAGTTGCTGGCTTACCTGTTTTCGCCGATCGGCGTGTCCGGTTCCGCGTACTGGAAGGAGCGGCGCGATCGCGCGCTCGTTGCCGCATTTCTGGGCGCTGGCGTAAAAACAGGCGAAGCACGCGCGCTTACGATTAGTTGCATCAATACGAGCGGCACGTCGCTGCAGATCCAGTCGACGCATCCTGATTTCGCGCGCGAAACCCATCTCGCGTCATTCGCGATCGCGCTGCTCGAAGCATGGCTCGTGGAACGCAAGCGTCAGGAAATTCCGGGCGAACTCGTGTTCCCCGCGTCGCATGCCGGGCGGCCGATGCACAAGGCGACGATGCTGCGCGCGATCGATGCGATCGTCGAATCCGCCGGGCTCACGTCGTCGCGCACCGCACGCGCGAGTCCGCAAACGCTGCGCAACACCTACGCGGCCGAACTGTTCGAACATGACGTACCGCCCGAGCGGGTCGGCAAATGGCTCGGGTTCATGCGGCCGATCTCGTCGAACCGCCTGCATCGCGCATGGAAAAACTGGCGCGACGATCTCGCCAATGGTGATGCGTCCGACCAGGACGAAACTCACTGATTCGGAACCGGCTGCTCACGTGGCATGATCCGTGAGCAGCCTTGTGCGGCACAGCCTCACTGTTTCACAGCTCCCGAAAAACCTCACCTCAAGCTTCCCGGACAATCTCACCTGTGAAGCCGCACCGGCAACCGCCGGCTCAGCTGCGGGCGAAACGCACGACAGCCTCGAATCGGGAAGGCCATGCTCCCGACGCATGTTCGCACTCGGGACACGACACTTCGAAGCCGTCGTCGCCATGTGACAGCTCCGGCTCTCCATTGCAATGCGGGCACTGGTTCGGGACCGGAATCTCCTGATCCAACGACGTCCCGATCGCGGAAAACGCGTCTGCGTCCAGTTGGCCGGCTTCGGCCAGCCGCCGAATCAGCGCCGAAATCCCCGGACTCATCCCGCGGCTCGCGCGCAGCGTGTTCACATCGCGCGTCGCACGCTCCAGTTCGTCGCTCTGGGTGCGTAACTGCTCTTCAAGCCGGTCCGCGCGTGCCTTGGTCGAACTCAGTTGCTGAAGGAAATCGAATTCCTTGCGCTGCACGTCGCGCAGGCCGCTCTGGTAGGTCGATGCCATGCTGCGCAACGAATCGAGTTCGACCAGCATCGGTTTGACGCGGCGTTCGGCTTCGGCCACCGCGTCCTTGATCTGCTGCGCATAGTGTTCAGTGCGCTGCTGCAATTCTGCCTGCAGCGTATCGATGCGGTCGCGTAGCGCTGCGTTCTGCGTCTGTTCGGCGTCGACGCGGCCGGCCATTGCGGCCAGTTCCTTTTCCAGTCGGGCGACTGTGGTGAGCAGCGTCGCTTCGTTTGCCGAACCGTGAGTCGATTGCGACGCGAGCTGGACTTCGAGTTCGGTCACGCGCGTCTGCAACTGGTCGTTGCGGGCTTCGCTACGAGCCAGTGCCTCTTCGAGCGTTTCCTGGCGAACCGTGGCGTCGCGCAGACGTTGCTCCGCGTCCGTCACATCCGCGCGAATCCGTTCCCGGTCGACGTCGAGGCTTTCTCGTGCGGCTTTCAACGCTTCTTCATAGAGTGCACTGAGCAACGCGCCCGCCTTTTCCTCCACAGCTTTTGGAATCGCCGCGCCGTCGAGCCTGACTTTGGACGCGGAGCGAATGCGTTCCCAGAAGTGATCGATGTCCTTCGGAATGTCGCTGGCGCTGCCCGTCTGGGTCAGATCCCGGACATTGGCAGCTGATGGCCGAATGCCGAGATCGAAGAACAGGCGCTTGCACGCATGCAGCGACAATTCCTGGCGCCGGGCGCCGCTTGCGCGCAGCGATTCGAGTTCTTCCCGGATGGCGTGGCGGATTTCATCCAGCGTCATGGTGTGGCTCACAGACATTGAGATGTTGTGATCATAACGAAATACGTATTTTTTGATACCTTCTTTCGTTGATCGTCGCGAATTTACGTCGCTTCGCACAGAAATCGGGTCTGTGAGCCGATTCAGGCGAGCCATGCTTCAAATTCCGTGAAACAAAGCGAAGAAGGTCCGTCAAGTCATTGTATTACAAGCGTTTTCCTGCATGCCCTCAAAAAGGGCATTTGTTTCACATGACAACCGATATCGCAGCCTGTGGGGTTCAGGGGTTGGTGTGTCTGTGGAAAACTCGAGGACGCATGTCTTGAGAGTATTAGAAGTAAACACCTTTGAACCCTTAGTTAAAAACGTTAACGCCACGGCACAGCCTTATGTAGCAAGGCTTTCCGGGCGACAAGGTGAAGTTTTACGGGAATCAAGGTGATCTTTTGCGGGAGCAGAAGTGATGGGGTTCGGGGAACTGCGTGAGCCGATGCAGGAAAGGTCGTGAGCGGATTCGGGATCACAGTGAAACACGCGTTTTTCCAAAGGTGAGGCTTTTCGGGGCCACACAGCCACAGAACCCGTGCTATGCCTGCGCGCACAGATTTCTGCCTGTGCAGACATAGGTGAGATTTTGCGGGACCTTCTTCCCGCCCCGATTCTGCCCATCTTTTAGGCGTTTTTCCCGAAAGGTGAGGTTTCACGGGACTCGCAACGGATTTGCTGTGAGGATTTCCGGGAACCGGCCGCTACTTTGCACAGTAAAGGCACCCCGTGGGGCCTGTGAAGCCTAAAAGGTGAGGCTTTTCGGGAGGGAAATCCGGGTTTTCCTGCCTGGATCCCGCTGAGGTGAGGGTTTTCAGGAGATAAATCACAGCCAGCGATCATGCTCACTGGTGAGAATTTTCGGGAGTACCGTTTGCCCGAAAATTGGTCAAAGGTGAGGCTTTTCAGGACCCGTGACCCGAGGAATTCGCTGAAAAGCCCGCCAGGACTGGCCGAAATCCGATTTTTTCTGTGCCACTTTTTGGCACAGGTGAGGTTTTTCAGGAGTCGACACACAGCTGTCGCACTCGCTTCGATGCGGGAAAGGTGAGGTTTTTCGGGGGGAGATCGCTGGACGCCGCGGAGTGCCAGTTGCGCCTAAGTATCGGACGCCATTGAGATTTTTGATACCGAGACGGTTACGGTGAGACTTTTCGGGAGCGGCTATTGCGTCCGTTGTAACACCGTTTTTTTCAATAAGGTGAGGCTTTTCGGGAGATCTTCGTGGTCAATCCCGCGTGTGTCGGGGATTCGTCGGCGTGCGGGTCACAGAATGACGGGTTGATCAGGTGAGGATTTTCGGGGCCGAACGTGTTCTGTGCGCTGTACAATGCGCGCCCGGGCCTGTGAAGCAGGTCCGCTCCACGCTTCGGAGCCGCTTTTCGGGCCGTGTTTCCGGATGACGAACGAGATCGAGATCGGCCGGTCAGCCGCGCCTGTACATGCATACAGGCTTGCGCCGGGCTGTCGAAGCGATGTCATGACACGCAATGGCGGCGCTGTGACCGGCGCACAGCGGAGCAGTCGTAAAATTACGACAAATCGAAAGGTGAGGTGATACGGGAGCCGGTTCCGCACGTGTCGTGCACAGGCAAAAATCTGTGAACCAGCGCATCCCGCGACACGTCTGGAAGAGTCCGGAACGCCCTGATTTCGGACCGGTGAGCGTTTTCGGGAGGCGGTTGGGGTGAGTGCCGCTTTGCGCGCGGGCTTCACCGGCTATGGTGAGTATGTCGTTCTGGACGCACATCACCACAGGCGCTATCCTTCCGGGAAACTTCTCCTCCGACCCGACGCATGGCCACGAAGCGCGCCAAGAAAACCGATGTGGATGTGGTGAGTGCCAGTTCAGCCGAATTGCGTAAGGCCGTCGAGGCGATCGCAATTCAGCCGAAGAGCGGCAAGATCACGCTCCTGACCCGCAAGCTGTTCAACGTCCTGCTCGCCGTCGCGCAGCAGGCCGACGACTCGGGCGATACCTATCGCGCGCTGCTGTCGGACATCGTCGCAAACTCCGCCTTCGATTCGAACGACACCGCCCTGGTGAAGGAACACCTGCGCCGCATGGTGTCGGTCCAGGTCGAATGGAGCACGGGCACGTCGAGCCAGAAGCCCGGCCGCAAGTGGGGCATCTCGACGCTGATCGCCGATGCCGAAATTCTTGAGGATCCGGCCACCCGCCGCGTGTGGGTCGAATTTTCGTTCGCACCGAAGATCAAGAAGAAGCTGCTCGACCCGGTCCAGTACGCACGCCTGAGCCTGCAGTTCCAGAGCCAGTTGCGCAGCAGCGCCGGTCTGGCGCTGTACGAAATCTGCGTGCGCTATCTGACGAACCCGAGCCATCTGACGATGCGCGAGCCGTGGGAATGGTGGCGTCCGATTCTGTCGGGCACGCCGGACACGGAAGCCGGCGACGAGGCGAAGCGCGAGTACAAGTACTTCAAGCGCGACTATCTGCGTCCGGCGATCGCCGAGGTCAACGCTGTTACCAACATCTTCGTCGAGCTGATCGAGCATCGTGAAGGGCGGCGGGTCGCGGAGATCCAGTTCCGCGTGACCGAGCGCAAGCAGCCGATGCTCGCGCTCGACGAGCATCCGAACGTGTTCGACAGCACGCTGGTCGACCGGATGGTGAAGCTCGGGATTCCGCTCAAGGAAGCTCAGACGCTCTATGCGGACAGCGAGGAAAACCGGATTCGCGCGGCGCTGCAGATGACCGAGCAGCGGATGCGCAGCACGACGCTGCCGCCGGTGCGCAGTGCGCCGGCACTGTTCAAGGATGCGCTGAAGAAGGGTTATGCGCCGCCGGTCGAGTCCGTCGACGCGCTGCCGGCCGGCACGCCGTCGGCGAAGGCCGTCGCGGCGCAGCCGGACGATTTGAAGGCGCGTCTGCTGAGCGAATTCGCGGCGTTCCGTCGCAAGGAAGCGAAGGTGCTGTACGAGGAGCAGGGTGACGCCGAGCGCGAAGTGGCGCGCGAGTCGTTCGAGTCGGAGGTGTTGCCGACGATGGGTTCGCACCTGCGCGACGACTGGCGCAAGCGCGGCCTCGAGTCCAAGCTGGCCGAGACGGCGTTTTTCGACTGGCTGGCCCAGAAGACCTGGGGCGAGCCGACCGACGGCGACCTGCTGTCGTTCACCCTGAATCAATCGCGGGTCGCCTGAGGCCCGCTCAGGCCCTCTGACGGGCCGCCGCCGGCTGCCCGCCTTACCGGCGGGCCCGGCGTATCGCCAGGCCCCGCCGGCCGCTACCATCACTCCGACAACAGCATCCGCTCGAGCTGCTCGAGGATCGCGTCGCGCTTTTCCTTCGGAAGCCCGCGCAGGCGCAGTTCGATGCGGTCTTCTCCATACGATTTCAGGTCGCCGACCGACTTGCCGCCGAGCTTGATCTCCAGACGTTGCGCATAGCGCTGCCGTCCCGCCGGCTTCGGCGTCTCTTGTGCCGCAACACGCCCCTTGACGATGTCCGATACCTGACGCGTGCTGAGGTCGTCCGACACGATCTTGTTGATCAGTCGCAGCGTGGCCTCAGTGCCGCGCGCATTGTGATAGCGGCCGACCTGATACGCCATGTTCGAACCGAAGCGATCGGGACGCGCGACCATCTCCTGCATGACGGCTTCTGGCAGCTTGCCGATCGACAGCGCAACGGCGACCGTCGACTCGTCGAGGCCAAGATGTTCGGACAGCTCCTTCTGACTCTGGAAGTGCTTGTCGTCGAGGAAGCGGCGCCACACGACGGCGTTGTCGAACACCGTCTGCGAATCGCGTTGCACGTTCAGGTCGTAACCGAGCTTATAGCTCTGGATACCGATCGGCACGTCGATCACGATCGCCTTCACCGACTCCTTGTTCGCTTCCTTCAGTGCGCGCACGCGGCGACCGCCATCGCTGACGAAATACGTGCCCGGATTGTCGTAGTCCGGAATCACGTGAATCGCCTGCTGTTGCCCCTGCTTCGCGAGGTTGACCGCGAGTTCGGCGATCGACGATTTCAGATAGAAGTGCCGCGGGTTGAACGGGCTATGCTTGATCGTCTTCAGCGGCAGCTCGATCACCTGGCCGGGGGCATAGCGGTTCTCGAGACGCCACGCGCGATATTGCGCCGACTCGTCGGTCAGCGGATCGAGCAGGACTTCCGTAACGGGCGGCGGTGCGATGTCCTTCTTCGCCGACTTCGTCGGGGCCGGTGTGGCCGTCTCGGACTTGACGATGCCATCGATGGCATTCAGCCGATCAAGCGCCGTGCGCTTCTCGCTCGTCGTGATATCCGGGCGCGCTTGGAATCCTTTTGCAAATTGGGAGGGTTTCATGTGACTCCTTTATGCGCATAAAGTCAGGGCAGCATGGCGACGATTTCGTCGGCACATGCGCGGATTTCCGCAGCGGCCAGCTTGGCGCCGCGATCGTTCATCTGCAGCACGGTCTGACCGAGCGCCATCGCCTGCTTGTACGCTTCCCGGGTTGGGATTTGCGTCTTCAACAACGGGAAGCCGAGTTCCTCGAGCGCGCGCTTGAGCTCGCGCGTCAGCATCCGCTTCTCTTCGGTCTTGTTCAGCAGGAAGACGGCACGCAGGTCTTCGTTCATCACTTGCGCCTGCTGGATCAGCTTGACCAGCCCGACGCTAGACCAGTAATCGGCCGGCGACGACGAAGTCGGGATAACGGCAATCGATGCGGCCAGCAGTACGACGCCGGACACCTTCTCGGTGATCGACGGCGGGCAATCGACGACGATGATGTCGTAGTCGTTGATGAACTTCTTGATCTCGCGATGGATCTGGCCGCCGGCTTCGGCGAGGTTGACGACCGGGAAAGGAATGCCAGAGTCGCTATCGCCAGACGCGCTCGACCAGTGAACCAGTGTGTTTTGACCGTCAGCGTCGATGACGAGGACGCGCTTCCCTTTCTCATGGAATGCCGCGCCGAGATGCATGGCAATCGTGCTTTTGCCGACGCCACCTTTTTGTTGAGTGACTGCAATGATTTCTGCGGCCAATTTTCACTCCTGTTTTTGGTCGTTGGAATTCTACAGGACGATATTTATATTTCAATGAAATTGTCGTTCACCAACTATACGTTGGCCATTCGGGCTATCGGTTTATGCGCATAAACGAGGCGACGAATACCGGGTGGTGAGGTGTCGTAGTTATACGGCCATGAACGGTCGATGCGTGGCTGGATAGAGGACCGGCAGACGGGGTGGTTTCACGTTGGAGAAGCTAGTTGCGCGCTGCGATGTGACGGCACCTGCCCTTTCGCGTGCTCTGGATGTCTGCTGTCCTGGAGCGAGTTTGTGCGCATAAACTTCGGTGGGTGCGGCGGATATTCGCCGGAGGGATCCGCCGTTCGACTATGAGCTTCGACGCGTGCGCCTGCTCCGCGCAGACTGCCGAAATGCTCGGGATGCTCGGGATGCTCGGGATGCTCGGGATGCTCGGGATGCTCGGGATGCTCGGGATGCTCGGGATGCTCGGGATGCTCGGGATGGCGCGGCTGCTGCGTGCCAGTCCCCTCAGCGTTTATGCGCATAAACCCGTCGAAGACGGCGACCGCAACAGTCGCATGCTGGCGACGATGCATGGGGTCGATGTGCGCTGTTCGGGATGCTATCGAGCCCTGCCCCGCGGCTTGGTGCGGGACTCGAGCCCAGGTCACGCGAAGAGAGAGCCGCTAGACCTGCCCGGATGCATGCAGCTTTATGCGCATAAACCCGGCTAGACAGGGCGTGCTCGGCCATCGTCATGGTTGACACGATCCTGGCGAGTGGCTGTATCGGCGTGGTGTCGCTGCTGGCCCCCTGCGTGATGGCGTTCGCGCGTGGCGAGGCCGTCCTTTTTTGCCGCTATCGGGACGTCAGAACACGGAGCCAATGTTAGCCACGCCCTTTCGCCTGCTGCGCGCGTCTTGACGCTCGACAGCACAACACACTTTATGCGCATAAACGATTAAAGCGTGCTTCGCGCGCTCGCGTCCCGGTGACATGCTCCTCGATCCCGCCGAATCCTGCGCCCTTCTCAACCTCGTCTCAGCCCCACCGAAACGCCTGCAATCAGACTGGCTACAATACGGGCCTCTACCATCCAGGCCTGAACGATGATCACGATCTATCACAACCCCCGTTGCTCGAAGTCCCGCGAGACGCTCGCGCTCGTCGATACGCTGAACACAACTGGCACGCCGGTGAATGTAGTCGAGTATCTGAAGGCGCCGCCGACCGTCGAGGAGCTTGAAGCACTGCATCGTCAGCTGGGCCGTCCGGTGCGCGACATGCTTCGCGATGGCGAGGAGCCGTACAAGACGCTGGATCTGGCTCGCGCGGATCTCACCGATGCCCAGGCCTATGAAGCGATTGCTGCTCATCCAATTCTGCTGCAGCGACCGATCGTCGTGTATCGAGGCAAAGCTGCCATTGGGCGGCCGCCTGAATCGGTGCGCGCACTGTTCGAATAATTGTTCTTCGGCGTATTTTTCCGATCGCATCAGCCCGGCGTACGAGCACCGGGTTGATCGATGGAGATCACTCTCCGCGATGCATCGCCCGTCAGCAACACCAGCAATGCTTAAAAAGCGCACCGGATCAGCCAGCCAAAATCACGCACCGCTGACACCTCGCCATACCGCCCTTCCAGCAGCCCGGAAACCGCAACCGCCAACAACACACCGCGACAACGGCCAAGTGCACCGGATTGCCCGGGAACATCCGCAGACCACCGCTCCCCCACCGCTCACATCACGCAGCGCACATCACGCAGCGCACATCACGCAGCGCACATCACGCAGCGCACATCACGCAGCGCACATCACGCAGCGCACATCACGCAGCGCACATCACGCAGCGCACATCACGCAGCGCACATCACCGCAGCGCACATCACCGCAGCGCACATCACCGCACGCTGCGAAAACCAGCCGCAGCGTAAAGCAGTAATCACCCCACCAACATCACCATCGTCATCGAGCACCCCACACCGCCCGGCCGGAACGACATCCGCGCCGCACCTCTAACCGTCCCCCATCGCGTCCACCCCATCCCGCCCCGCAGCCGCCTGCGCGGCAACCCTCAGTATCCCGATCTGTCCGCGATAAGCCCGGCATCCGCTACAAGCCGGCAAATGCACGTGCACCTGCATCCGCTCGTGCAGTGTCAAACGCCGATCGAGCGCATCCGACAGCAGTCGCGTCACGTCGCTACATTTCCCCGGCAGCATCTTCGGTCGCCAGTCCTTTTTCGCTGAGGCAGGTGCGCAGGCGCGTGCGCGCCCGATACAGCAGCACGCTGCAATGATTGGTCGTCAACGTCAATTCGCTGCAGATGTCCGCGATCGCGACATCGAGGAATTCGCGCATCATGAACACACGTCCGATTTGCTCGGGAAGATGGTCGAGACAGACCTGAAACAGCGTCCAGAACTGCTGTTGTTGCAACAGCGTCTCGGGGCGCGGCCACGGTCGCGGCTTCGTATGTGCGGCCCAGTGTCCGTTTTCCTTGAACAACTCGCGATCGAGCACAGCTTCGCCATCGAGTTCCGCGTCGAGCGCGGACAGGCTCACCATCCGCTGCCGTGTGCGCAGGACGTCGATCAGCTTGTTGCGCAGGATGCCGAACACCCAGGTCTTGTGCGCGGACCGTCCTGCAAATTCCCCGGCGTGCGACCACGCAGCGGTCAGCGCTTCCTGTACGGCGTCTTCGGCTGCGTCGGTGTCGCGGAGCTGGAGTCGCGCGAAGCGCAGCAGGTCATGCCGCAGTTGGGTCAGATAAGCAGGATCGTCGTACGCGGACGGCATGGCGGGTCGGAAACCTCACGAAGCGATCGCGAGTGCGCCACAGGGCGAGCGCGTCGATGTGCGAACAGCTTACAGGGCGTCACGTCGACCCGCAACGCATGTTCCGTCGCGAATTCACGAACGCGGCCGGTGCGCTGCGCTATGCTTGCCGGAACCCTGCATCGCGCGCCGCGAAATCGCGACGCGGGCGATTTGTAACATCAGATCATAACGGCGAAGTTATCCACAATTTCTGTGGAAAACCTTGTGGAAAGTCGGCCGGGTGGCCCCGTGGGACGGCTCGCGGGCTGGCTTGCCTATAAACAGACCTTTGTCGCCTATCCAGAATCAATCGATTCGATTCCTCACTCACCGGAAGGAGAAAGCCATGTCCTATCGTGTTGCGGTTGTCGTCGGCAGTCTGCGTCGCGGTTCCTGGAACCGCGCGCTTGCGCATGCGGTGGTTTCGCTCGCCCCCGCCGACTTCTCGTTCGAATTCGTCGAGATCGGCGAACTGCCGCTGTACAGCCAGGACTACGACGCCGACTATCCGGAAGTCGCGAAGCGCTTCAAGCAGTCGATCGAAGCCGCGGATGCGCTGCTGTTCGTCACACCCGAGTACAACCGGTCGATTCCGGGCGTGCTGAAGAATGCGCTGGACTGGGGCTCGCGTCCGTGGGGCCACAACTCATGGTCGGGCAAGCCGGGTGCGGTGCTCGGCACGTCGCCCGGCGCGGTCGGTACGGCGCTCGCGCAGCAGCACCTGCGCAACGTGCTCGCGTATCTCGACGTGAAGACGCTCGGCCAGCCCGAGATGTTCATCAAGCACGATCCGGCACGCATCGACGATCAAGGCCAGATCGTCAGCGAGGACACCCGCAAGTTCCTGCAGGGCTTCGTCGATCGCTACGTCGACTGGGTCCGCGTGCTGAAGGCGGCCTGATCGCCGTCACCTTCGCGCCGCCGGTGCCCGACTCGCGTGCTGCGGTTCAGGCGCCCGCATGCCGCGCATCGCGTGCTTCGCGAATCTCGAGCAGGATCTCGTCGAGCAGCGCGATGTCGAACGGCTTCGACAGCACGCGCACGTTGACGGTACGCGTGCGGTCGAGTTCTTCCGCATAACCCGTGACCAGAATCACGGGCAGTTTCCCCGGCCGCTTGTCGATGGCTTCGGCGAGGTCGATACCGTTCAGGCTGCCCGGCATGTGGATATCCGAGATCACCAGATCGAACGCATCGTTCGCGGCCGCGCCTTCGATCAGGCGCAACGCGTCGTCGGCGGTGGGCGCATAGGTCACGCGGTGCCCGAGCAGCGTGAGCAGTGCCTCGGTGCCGGCCGCGACTTCGCTGTTGTCTTCCACGAGCAGCACGTGCAGTCCGGCGATCGCGCTCGTATCGTGCGCGGCAGGCTGCGGCCGCGCGACGATGTCCTCGACGCGCGCGCGCGGCAGGTACAGTCGTACCGACGTCCCGGCACCGACCGCGCTGTCGATCGTCGCAAGACCGCCCGAGCGCTCGCAGAACGCAAACACCTGCGGCAACCCGAGCCCCGTTCCCATCCCGTGCGCCTTCGTCGTGAACAGCGGCTCGAACGCGCGCGCGAGCACGTCGGGCGCCATGCCCGAACCCGTATCGTCGAGCGAGATCTGCACGAAATCGCCGGTCAGCGGAAAGCCGTCCTCGCGACGCAGCGTCACGTTGCGCGCACCGACCGTGAAGCGGCCGCCGGCCGACATCGCGTCGCGCGCATTGACTGCGAGATTGATCACCGCGAGCTCGAGCTCCGCGACATCGATACGGATCGGCCACACGCCGGGCTCGATCGCGACGACCAGCGACGACTTCGAACCGAGCGACGTCTTCAGCAGTTCGCGGCACGTGCCGACCCATTGGCCGACGTCGATCGTCTCGTTGTGCAGCGGCTGCTTGCGTGCGACGCCGAGGAGCTGGCGCGTGAGCGACTGGCCGTTCTTCAGCGCGCGTTCGATCGCGCCGAGTTCCTTGTCGAGATGCTGGACTCCGCGCCGCCGCACGATCTGCACGTTGCTCGAAATGATCATCAACAGGTTGTTGAAGTCGTGCGCGACGCTGCCGACCAGGTTGCCGAGCGCCTGCATCTTGCGCGACTGCCGGTATGCCGATTCGATCGAGCGCCGCATCGACGCCTCCGCCTGCCAGCGCTCCCACGCCTGCTCTTCCGCCTTCAGCCGCTTCAGCGACAGCCAGATCACCGACCACAGCGCGATCGACGGCGCGAACATCGAGATGAACAGCACGCTCAGGTGTTCGTACCATTCGCGCCAGATTGCCGAGGTCCGGTATGCACAGGTCACGTACACGGGATAGCTGCCGACCTGGCGGTACGCGACGATCTCGCTGCCAGCCCCTTCATGGCGCACGCGCACCACACCCGCCCGCGGGTCGTTGCGCGGGTTGCCGAAGGTGGCGAGGCGATCGGTATGCGCGAGCGCCGGCGGCGGCGGGTACGACGCGATCACCGCGCCGTCGGAACGCGCCAGCGCCATCGTCATCGGCGTGCTCGCGCCGCCGAGCAGGTCGCGGTAGAACGCGTTGAAATACGACGATTTCAGCGCGATCGACACCATTCCGGCGAACGAACCGTCGCTGTGGCGTCGCGCGACGCCGGTGTTGAACACCGGGATGTTCTCGAGCTTGAGCGGCCCCATCATCAGCCGCGAGATATGTTCGATCACCTTGCCGTCGCGGATGCCGGCGAAATCGTCGCGGTTCGCGATCGACGCATACGGCGCCGGATAGTAGAGGCTGTTCGCGAGCAGCATCCCGCTCGCGCCGAAGATCGATACGGCCGCCACCTGCGGATAGCCGCCGCCGATCGTGTTCAGCGCGTCGTGAATGTCGGACTCGTCGTGACGCACGGTGGCGTCGTCCATGTCCTGCACGAGGTCGACGATGCGCGCGTCGAGGCTTTCGGTCAGGTCGAACACCTTGAGCGCGTGTTCCTCGGCGACGCGCACGGTGCGCATCGTCACGTCGCTCGCCGCGGCTTCGCGCGCCTTCAGGTCGTTGTACGCCATGACCGACACGTAGATGCACGGCAGCACGATCGCCGCGACGAGCAGCACGATCAGCGTGACGCGCCGGACTGCGAAATCGTGCTCGGGTGCGCCGGACGCATAGTTGCCGTCGTCCTGCCAGTCGTCGGCGGGTGGGGAGGCGGGTATGCGGGAGTCGGCAGGCCGTTCGGACGTCATCGAAGGAAGCGGGTGAAGCGAAGGTTGCATGCAATCATAAACGAGTTGCGCGCGACCGCCGCGGCGCCGCTCGCGTGCGCGACCTGACGATTCCGACAGGGGCCAAATGAAAGATTGAAAACGCGACAAATCCGGCAGCGCAAACGTACACAAGGAAAAATTTTGCGTGCTTATCTTTAAAACAGGCGTGGCTGTTTTCGGAATGTCGGGCGATCGGATCGATTTTGTTCGAAATGGTGAAAATGGCGAGTTGCACCGCCTCCGGTTTACTCAGAGAATCGCGCGTTGCTTTCCCTATGACAGATATATGCGCCCGCCGGTGTTTGCCGCGCGGTGCGTCGCGTGTTCGTGCGCGGCGCCCGTGCGCGGCCGCACGGCGGTTGCCCGCGCTTGATTGCATCGCGGCTCAAGAAGTGGGCCGTGCGGCCGTTAACGCGAGAGAGACCATTCCGTATACCGCTTCACGCCATGCCTTTGCCGATTGTGATTGCCGACGATTCCTTGCTCGCTCGCAAACTTCTGACAAAGGCGCTGCCGGGAGACTGGGACGTCGACGTCGCGTATGCGGCGAATGGTCGCGAGGCGCTGGCGCTCTATCGTGACGGCAAAGCTTCCGTGATGTTTCTGGACCTGACGATGCCCGACATGACCGGCTATCAGGTCCTGGAGACACTGCGCCACGAAGATCTGAACACGTTCGTGATCGTGGTATCCGCCGATATCCAGCCGCAGGCGCAAGTCCGCGTGCGCGAGCTGGGCGCGATCGCATTCGTTGCCAAGCCCGTGACGTCGGAGGCATTGCTGCCCATTCTCAAGGAGTATGGGTTGTATGCCTGAATTGGTGTTCACGGCGGAGCAACGCGACGCGTTGCAGGAAATCGCCAACCTCGCGATGGGCCGCGCCGCCGCGCGGCTCGCGCTGCTGCTCGGGCATTTCATCGAGCTGTCGGTACCGCGCGTGCGCGTCGTGAAGGCCGCCGATGCGGGCGCCGCGCTGCGCGAGATGACCGGCATTCACGAGAACGTGACGGCCGTGCGCCAGGGATTTCGTTCCGACATCAAGGGCGAGGCGATCGTGCTGTGCCGAAGCGCGGGCGTCGCGCGGCTGATGTCGCTGATGGATCGCACGTTCGGCGACGGCGTATACGCCGGCATGGCGACCCAGGACGAACTCGTGTTCGACGTCGCCAACGTGCTGATGAGCGCGTGCGTCGCGTCGATTCTCGACGAGCTCGGCCGCAAGCCCGTGTTCTTCCCGCCGGGGCTGCTCGGCGCGAACGTGTCGTTCGACGACGTGTTCCAGCCGAACGCGCTCGCATGGAGTGTCGCGCTGCTGCTCGAAGTGAATTTCGGGCTCGAGGATCGCGCGTTTCGCGCACATTTCGTAATGCTGATGGCCGAGGATTCGATCCGGCTGATGGGCGACGCGCTCGACGCGTTGCTGTCCGCGCTATGACCGCCACCGCTGCTGCGTCGCTGAGCGACCTCGTGATCGAGCGGGTGGGCTTCGGCCTGTTCGTACTCGATCGTTCGATGACCGTGCTGATGTGGAACCGCTTCATGCAGGACCACAGCGGCATCGCGGCTGACGACGTGATCGGCCGCAACCTGTTCGACTGCTTCCCCGACCTGCCGCGCGCATGGCTCGAACACAAGCTCGAGAGCGTGTTCCAGCTCGGCAGTTTCGCGTTCAGCTCGTGGGAGCAGCGGCCCTACCTGTTTCGCTTCGAGCACGACCGGCCGATCACGGGCGGCGTCGACTACATGCAGCAGGACTGCACGTTCATGCCGCTCACGCGCGGCCGCGAAGTCGAAGCCGTGTGCGTGACGATCTCGGACGTCACCCACGTGAGCGTGATGCAGCGCGAGCGCGAAGAGGCGGTCGCGAAGCTGCGCGAACACGCGAATCGCGACGGCCTTACCGGCATCGCGAACCGGCGTTTCTTCGAGGCACGGCTCGGCGACGAGTTCGCACGCTGGCAGCGCTACGGCGGCGACCTGTCGGTGCTGCTGTTCGATCTCGACCACTTCAAGACGATCAACGACCGGTTCGGGCATGCGGTCGGCGATGCGGTGTTGCGCGAGACGGCGCGCCGCGTCGCGTCGATCGTGCGCGCGCAGGATACGTTCGGCCGCTTCGGCGGCGAGGAATTCGCGCTGCTGCTGCCGTGTACCAATCTCGACGAGGCGATGCGGGTGGCCGACAAGGTGCGCGATGTGATCGGCAGCACGCCGGTCGACGCGGAAGGCATCAGCGTGCCGGTGACTGCGAGCGTTGGCGCCGCTTACGCGACAACGGGCGCGCCCGCGAGCGACGCGCTCGTCAACGAGGCCGACACCGCGCTCTATCGCGCGAAGCGTCTCGGGCGCGACCGGTCGATCGCCTACGCGTGAGCGTCGTGCCGCCGCTTCGCGCGGGCGGCGGCGGTCGCGGTGCTCAGCTCTTCGCGATATCCGCCAGCACGCCGGCCAGCACCGCCGGCTGCGACACGAACGGCGAATGGCTGCTGTCGAGCTGGTGCACGTGCGTCGGGTTGCCGGGCGCGAACGCGTCGGCTTCGTCGATGAAGCGCTGCTGCAGCGCGGGCAGGATCACGCGATCCTGCAGGCACTTGATGTAGTGACGGTCGATCGCGCCCCAGCGTGCGGCGGTCGTCGGGATCGCGGTCGCGAACGGCGCGGCGGGCACGTCGCAGGTCATCAGGTTCGCCACCGCGTCGAAGTCGGCCTGCGGCACGTCGTCGTACAGCGCGCGCTTGGCCATCTCGCGATACGCGGCGTCGCCGCTGCGCGGATCGATGCGCAGCGCACCCGCGACGCGCGGGCTCGCGAGCATCAGCGGCCCGAGCATCTCGCCCTTGTTTTCGGGGGCGCGCACGTAGTCGAGGCCCGGCACGCCGGACGCGGGCATGAACGCCGCGAGATAGACGACCTTCGCGATCTTCTCCGGCGCGCGCTCCGCCGCGGCCGTGATCGCAAGGCCGCCCATGCTGTGGCCGACCAGGACGACCTTGCCGTGGCCGAGCGCGTAAGCGTCGTCGACGGCCTGCATCACCTGCGACGCGTAGTCGTCGAGCGTCGTGTTCGCGACCGGCGACGGCTCGGCGCCGAACGCTTCCTTGTCGAGCGGCCGTTCGAGATAGGACGCGGGAAAGCGGGCATTGATGCCGTGCGCCGGCAGGTCGCGCGCGATCGACAGATAGCCGCGCGCGGCCAGTGCGGCCGCGACGTGCGCGTAGCACCAGGCACCGTGCCATGCGCCGTGCACGAGCACGAAAACGGGATGGCCGGACTGCGGGGTGGCGGTTACGTTCGTCTCCATGGTGTCCGTGTTTTTTTGAGAAAGACGTTCATCTTAGACGATGCGGCGCGCGTTCAAGCATCAACGTGGCGCCCGATGCCGCGCGCGTTCGTACCGGCTGTCACGATCGGGCCCCCTTGTCTCGCGCAGGCCACATTTCGTCCAGATCTGATTTGATTTTGCGCAGAAGCGCGTTAATTTGACGCTTTGTTCACGATTGCGCCTCATGAACGTCGACTACCTCTTCTATCGGAAGCCGGACAAGCCCGGCCCCTATTCCCTCGACGACCTGGGCGACATTGCGCCGTCGATCGGCCCGAGCGACGCGGTGCGCGCGGGAATCGCGCGCGTATTCGAGCAGATCGACTGGCAGGAGTCGCCCGACGTGCCGGGCGCATGGTTCGGCACCGGCGGCCCGTCGTTCCAGTTCACGGCGGAATCCGACGGGCACGTGACGAGCTTCATGGGTTCGCGTCTCGAACGCCGCTCGATGCTTCAACTGACCCGGGAAATGGGACTCATCGCGCTCGATCTGCAGCGCGACATCGTCTACGGCTGACGGGTGGCGCGACGCCGTTCGCCGTCGCGGCCGGTCCCGCCGGCCCGGCGCTGCCCCGGGCGGCCCGCCAGGCATGGCGCGTGTCCGCCATCGAACTTCAAAGATTGCTATACTTTCGCCCAATTCCGGCTTCCGGCCGGTAATTTGTGCCTGTCTGCGTCGATCGTTCGCATATCTCGCACGCATTTGACGCCCTGACCAACCCAGCCGGGCATGGCTTCTTCAATCGCCCCGCGTGGGTGTCTCCGTGGAGCTCGTCTTGGCCGTTTCCAATCTCGTCGTGGACGAACAAGAAACCGACGCCGCTGCCGTCACATCGGGCAGTTCTTTCTATTTGGCGATGCGCATCCTGCCGGCCGTGCAGCGCGACGCGATGTTCCAGGTCTACGCGTTCTGCCGCGCGGTCGACGACATCGCCGACAGCGACCTGCCGCGCGCCGAGCGCAACGCGGGCCTCGATCGCTGGCGCGCGGACATCGACGCATGCTTCGCCGGCCGGCCGCCGCGCCATCTGGTGGCGCTCGAGCGCGAGATCCGCGCGTTCGACCTGCGGTGCGACGACTTCCACGCGATGATCGACGGGATGGCGATGGACGCCGCCGAAGACATCTGCGCGCCCGACGAGCCGACCCTCGACCTGTTCTGCGATCGCGTGGCGAGCGCGGCCGGCCGTCTGTCGGTGAGGATTTTCGGGATCCCGGAAGCGGAAGGGATCACGCTGTCGCACCACCTCGGCCGTGCGCTGCAACTGACCAATATCCTGCGCGACATCGACGACGATGCGGCGATCAACCGCTGCTACTTGCCGCGCGAGCTGCTTGCGCGCGAAGGCATCGCGATCACCGATCCGGCGACGATCGTGCGCGATCCGGCGCTGCCGCGCGTGTGCGCGACGCTCGTCGAGCGTGCAATCGAGCATTTCCGCCAGGCCGACGCGGTGATGGACACCTGCACGCGTGCGCAGGTGAAGGCGCCGCGCATCATGTCGGGCGCGTATCGCTGCATTCTCGATGCCGCGATCGCGCGCGGCTTCGCCGCCCCGCGCGCGCCGTTGCGCAAGCCGAAGGCGCGCATGCTGATGATCGCCGCGCGCTACGCGCTGTTCTGAGCCGATGCCCAGAACCGTCCACGTGATCGGTGCAGGACTCGCGGGCCTGTCGGCTGCCGTCGAGCTGCAACGCCGCGGTCGGCGCATCGTGCTGCACGACGCGCATGCGCACGCGGGCGGCCGCTGCCGCTCGTGGTTCGACGGGACGCTGAACACGACGCTCGACAGCGGGCTGCATCAGGTTTTCGCGGGGCAACCCGCCATGCAGCGCTACCTGCGCGCGATCGGCGCGGCCGATCAGCTCGCGGGGCCCGCGTTGCCTGAATTCGCGATGGTCGACGTCGCGTCGCAGCAGCGCTGGACGCTGCGCTTCGGCGACGGACGCTGGCCGTCGTGGCTGTTCGACGCGGCATCGCGCGCGCCGGGGACGACACCGTTTGATTACCTCGTGCTCGCGTCGCTCGCGTTCGCGCGCACGGGCCGCTCACTCGCACAGACGATGCGATGCGACGGCGTGCTGTGGGAACGTTGGCTGCGGCCGTTTTTCCTTGGTGTGCTGAATGTCGAGCCGCGGCACGCCTGGC
>NZ_JAGIXF010000067.1:0-35669 GCF_021483755.1 Burkholderia sp. WTPI3
GCGACATCGGTCCGTATTTCCAGCGCCGGCTGCGAGAGGCGCTCGGCGATCATCCGATCGTCGGCGAGATTGCGGGGGCAGGGCTGGTTGCCGGCGTGCAACTCGCGCGCGATCGCGACCGGCGCGAGCGTTTCGACGCGAGCGTCGATGTCGGCACGATCTGCCGCGACTTCTGCTTCAACGGGAACCTGATCATGCGCGCGACCGGCGACCGGATGCTGCTGTCGCCGCCGCTCGTGATTCGGGAAGGGGAGGTCGACGAGATCGTCGACAAGGCGAAGCGCGCGTTTGACGCGACGGCGGAGCGTGTCGCGCACGCAAAGTGAGCCGTCGCTGCGTGTCGATCAGACGTGGTCGAAGCGCTGCTGGTCGAATTCGATGATGCGCGCGACGCACTCGGCGATGGACGTCGCCCCGGTCTCGACGACGAGATCCGGGGACACGGGGACCTCGTACGGATCGGAGATGCCGGTGAACTGGCGCGTCTGGCCGGTCATCGCCTTTGCGTACAGACGTTTCGGATCGCGCGCGGAGCACGTCTCGATGTCGGTCTTCAGATAGATTTCGACGAAGCGCTCGTCACCGACGATCTGGCGCGCCAGTTGCCGGTCGACTTCATACGGCGAAATCAGCGCGACCACGACCATGATTCCCTGGCTGTTCAGCAACTTCGCGATTTCCGCGGTGCGTCGACAGTTCTCGGCGCGATCGTCGCGCCTGAATCCGAGATCGGGAGAGACGCCCGAGCGCAGTTCGTCGCCGTCGAGAATGCAGACAGGAATGTTGTGCGCGCGCAAGTGTGCGGCGATCTCGCGCGACAGCGTGGACTTGCCGGCGCCACTCAAGCCGGTCAACCACAGGGTGTGTGAATTCGACAATGTCATGGGGTAGTCGCGACGGTATGAACCAGCCGCGCAATGCGCGGTCCGGATCCCCGTTCGTCTTGATTGGATTCGGGAGCCGGTGCCGCTCGGCCGGCTGTCATTGTCGATCGATTCTAGTCAGCCGCTATCAGATCAGTGTTACAAATTCGTTACCGGATATTACGTGGCGGACGGATGTCGCGTGACGTGCCGTTAATGGATTGCGGATCGCCTCTTACTTATCGGAACGGCACTAACTTGCTTCGTCGTCGGCTGGGCCATCATCGCCGGGACCGGCGAATGGTTTCCCATTTTGATGATGGTGTCTGCGTTCGCTACGCTATGGATGGACAACACGCGCCTCCGCAAGCTACTCGAACAGAACGGCATCGATCCGCGACGCCGCAAGCGCTAATCCCGACTCACGGCGCGACCGCTAACGCCTGTCAGCTTTGCGACGCGTTCACGCGACTCGTTCGTGCGCTCGTCTTGTCCCCGTTCCGGCCGGCTGGCCGGAACGGGAGAATTTCCTTTACGCAATCCTTCCCGCTGCCGTTCCTTCGCCTTCGTGCGTTCGTCGTCGTATGCGGCCAATCCAAGCGCGATGGCGGCTTCTTGCTCTCGACCTGCCGCTCGAACGCGGCCTTCGGAACGGCGGCGACGCGCAATGCGGTCTTACGCTGATCGCTCGACATGCCAGCATGGCGAATTGGGAAATATGGTCATGTCGCGCATGGGAGAAAGAGTAGCGGTCGCATCAAAGCGGTAGTCATTGAAGCAATCCCTGACGACGGACGATCGCCTGAAATTGGCAGTCGCCGCGTTTGCGAATGGTTGGCACCAGACACCTCGAAGAAGAAGTGTGACAAGAATGTGCCAACAGTCCGGTTGGGCGAGAGGACACTTAACGAACATTTCGCCAAGTGCTGACCCGGAAAGCAAGAAGGGCCGGCGATTGCCGGCCCTTCGAATCTTTGGTGGGCGGTACTGGGATCGAACCAGTGACCCCTGCCGTGTGAAGGCAGTGCTCTACCGCTGAGCTAACCGCCCAAAGAAGAATCAAATTATGTCAGGGATTTTGGGGTTCGTAAAGCACTTTCTGCAAATAATTTTCGGGGCCGCCTGAATGTCGGTCAGCCGGCCGTCGACGGCTCGACGAGATCCAGGATCGAGCCGTCGCGTTTGAGCGTCGCGAGCACGATGCTCGAATTGATCGACATCACGCCGGTGGCGCGGTGCAGCCGATTGATCACGAAGTCGGAGTAGTGGTCGAGGTCGCGCGCGCGCACCGTCAGTACGTAGTTCGATCCGCCCGTCACGATCTGCGCGGCGATGACTTCCGGCCACTGCTGGATCGCTTCCACGAACCGGTCGTGCCACTCGGGCACGTCCGGGCGCATCGAGACGTGCACCAGCGCCTCGAACGCCACGCCCACCTTCTTCGGCTCGATCGTGCAGCGGTAGCCGGCAATGGCGCCGCGTTCCTCGAGCAGCTTCACGCGCCGCAGGCATGCCGACGGCGACAGCGCGACCGCGTTCGACAGGTCCTGATTGCTGATGCGTCCGTCCCGTTCGAGGTGCCGGAGGATCCGCATGTCGGTTCGATCCAGGGTCATTTCGAAGAATCCCGTCAATTTTGAGATAGTAGTCGAAGACTCTACTGCAATCGGTTCGGATCGTCACCGAAAAGTGAAGCTCATTCTATTTCGTCCTCGATAACATGCGCCCCATGCCTCGATTGCACGGCCCGGCTCGATGCCAGGCCGCCGGTCGCACCGATTTCCACTCCTACCGACATTCCGACATGTACGAACACATTCCCGCCTATCCGGGCGATCCGATCCTGTCGCTGTTCCAGGCATTCCAGCAGGATGCGCATCCGCACAAGGTCAACCTCAGCATCGGCCTCTACTATGACGACGCGGGCCGCATCCCGGTGCTCGAAAGCACGCGCATCGCGGCCGAGCGGCTGCGCGAAGCGGGCGCGCCGCACACCTACCTGCCGATGGAAGGGCTCGCCGCGTACCGGCAGGGCGTGCAGCGTCTCGTGTTCGGCGCCGATTGCGCGGCGCTCGCGCAAGGCCGCATCGCGTCGCTGCAGACGCTGGGCGGTTCGGGCGCGCTGCGTCTCGGCGCCGAGTTCGTGAAGCGCTATTTCCCCGACAGCGCGATCTGGATCAGCGATCCGACGTGGGACAACCATCGCGTGATCTTCTCGGCGGCCGGGCTCGACGTGCACACGTATCCGTACTACGACGAAACACGCAACGGCCTGCGCGTCGACGCGATGCTCGCGGCGCTCGACGCGCTGCCCGCGCGCAGCATCGTGCTGCTGCAACCGTGCTGCCACAACCCGACGGGCCTCGACCTGAGCCGCGAAGCATGGCGCGCGGTGATCGACGTGCTCGTGCGCCGCGGGCTGATTCCGTTTCTCGACATGGCGTATCAGGGCTTCGGCGACGGTCTCGACGACGATGCATGGGCCGTGCGCGCGATCGTCGAGGCAGGGTTGCCGGCGATCGTCAGCAACTCGTTCTCGAAGAACTTCTCGTTGTACGGCGAGCGCGTCGGCGGGCTGTCGATCGTCTGCACGAGTGCGGGCGAAGCCGCGACGGTGCTGAGCCAGTTGCAGGCCGGCGTGCGCCGCACCTATTCGAGCCCGCCGCTGTTCGGCGCGCAGCTCGTGTCGACGGTGCTGAACGACGACGCGCTGCGCGCGCGCTGGGAAGACGAGGTCGCACAGGTGCGTGCGCGAATCAAGCGCATGCGCGGCGCGCTGAAGGCGCGGCTCGATGCGCGCCTGCCCGCGCCGGCCTTCGACGCGCTCGTCACGCAGCGCGGGATGTTCAGCTATACGGGCATCGCCGCAACCGACGTGGACCGCTTGCGCACGTCGCATGGCGTCTACCTGCTGCGCTCGGGCCGCATGTGCATCGCGGGGTTGAACGACGCGAACGTCGAGCACGTCGCGAACGCGATCGCCGACGTGCTCGGCGGCGCGCCGCGCCAGGCGGCCTGAGCAACCGGTTTCGAATCGAAGGAGGACACGATGGCAGACAGGATCCCGGTCGACTTGCCGCAGCTCGCGCAGCCGTTCTCGTGGGCAACCCGCGCAGGCGGGCTGATGTTTACCGGCCACGGGCCGGTCGATGCGTCCGGCGCGATCGTCGGTGACACGATGACCGCGCAGGCGCGCGTCACGCTCGGCAATCTCGCGAAGGCCGCGGCCGCGGCGGGCGCGACGATGGACGACGTCGCGCAGGTGCTCGTCTACCTGTCCGACGTGAGCGCGATGCCGGAATTCGACGCCGAGTACCGGCGCCACTTCCGCGAACCGTACCCGAACCGCACGTGCGTGGGCGTGCAGGGCTTCGCGCATCCGGACATGCGCGTCGAACTCGTCGCGTACGTCGCGCTGCCGGCGGCGCGCGACTAGCACGCGTGCCGCCGCGTGCGGATAGCAGTAACCACGATACCGACAACATCAACAAACGAAAGACAAGGATGGAGACAAGCATGAAGAGCATCAGTCGATTCGCACTGCCGACAATGGCGGGCCTGCTCGCCGCGAGCGGCGCGATGGCGCAGAGCAGCGTGACGCTGTACGGGATCGTCGATCAGAGCATCCGCTATACGACGCACGCGGACGTGTCGAACGACGCAAGCGTGCAGATGACCAACGGCGCGATCACCAACAGCCGCTGGGGCCTGAAGGGCAGCGAAGCGCTCGGCGGCGGACTGAAGGCGATCTTCCAGCTCGAGAGCGGCTTCGAGCCGCAGAACGGACAGCTCGACGGTGCATTGTTCGGCCGCTACGCGTATGTCGGCCTCGCCAGCGACTGGGGCACCGTGAAGCTCGGCCGACAGGCGACCGAAGCGTTCAACCTGTTCGGCGATCTGGATCCGCTGACGGTCGGCAACTACACGGCCAACATGTGGCCGTACTTCCTCACGCAGGGCCGCGCGAGCAACGTCGTCAGCTACGACGGCACGTTCGGCGGGCTGAACGTCGGCGCGAGCTACGGCTTCGGCGGCGTGGCGGGCAGTCTCGGCGCGAATGCATACTGGGGCACGCACGTGTCGTACACGCTCGGCGGGCTGATGGTCGGCGCGACGTACCAGCAGGTGCGCGACCTGAACAGCCGCGCGCAGCAGGCGTGGGGCGCGGGCGCACGCTATGCGTTCGGCGTGGCGACGCTGTATGCGGGCTACCTCGGCGGCATCGACCGCACGGGCATGCTCGACCAGCAATTGCTGAACGCGGCGGGGCGCGACGTGACCTACGGTTCGTTCGTCGACAACCCTCGCCGCGACGCGATCTTCTACACCGGTGCGATCGTGAAGGTCACGCCCGCGGTATCGGTGACGGGCGTCGCGTACTACGACGACATCCGCAATGTCAACGGCATCGCGGGCAACGGTGGAAAGCGCTATACGGGCGTGCTCGAGGCCGAGTACGCGCTGTCGAAGGCCACGCAGGTCTACGCGACGCTGGACTACAACCGGGTGAGCGGCGGCGCGTTTACCGAAATGCCCGGACGCGGCAACCAGACGGGCATCGCGGCCGGCCTGCGCCACATGTTCTGAGCATACGGCGCGCGACGGCCGGTGCGGTCCGGCGCCGGCCAGCGCGCCGTCGAGATTTCGACCGGACAATCGCTTTCGAACGAGGTCATTCGATGCAACCAGAAGGGCAATTCCAGCACATCGCGGCGCGCGAGCACGGTTTGCGCCGCACGCTTTCCGCACGACAGATGGCGATGATCGCGATCGGCGGTGCGATCGGCACGGGTCTCTTTCTCGGCAGCGGGTTCGCGATCGGTTTCGCGGGGCCGAGCGTGCTCGTGAGCTACGCGATCGGCGCGTTCATCTCGTTGTTGCTGATGGGCTGTCTAGCGGAGATGACGGTCGCGCACCCGACCTCCGGGTCGTTCGGTGCGTACGCCGAACATTACGTGAGCCCGTGGGCCGGGTTTCTCGTGCGCTACGCGTACTGGGCGTGCATCGTGCTCGCGGTCGGCACCGAAGTCACCGCAATCGCGCTGTACATGAAGTACTGGTTCCCGGGCGTGCCGGGGTGGCTATGGATCGTCGGCTTCTCGGCGCTGCTCGTGCTCGTCAATGCACGCAGCGTCGACGTATTCGGCGCAGTCGAATACGGGTTCTCCGTCGTGAAGATCGCGGCGATCGTCGGCTTCATCGTGCTCGGCGCGTACGTCGTGTTCGGCGATCCGGCGCTCGTGGGCAACGGCGCGGCGCGTGCCGGCTTCCACCATTACACCGATCATGGCGGCTTCTTTCCGAAGGGCGTGTGGGGGATGTGGGTCGCGGTGATCGTGTCGATCTTCAGCTACCTGAGCATCGAGATGATCGCGGTCGCGGCCGGCGAGGCAGAAGATCCCGAGCATGCGGTCACGCGCGCATTCCGCTCGACCATCGTGCGGCTCGTGCTGTTCTACCTCGTCACGCTCGCGCTGATGCTCGCGATCGTGCCGTGGACGGCGGCAGGGCGCGACGAGAGCCCGTTCGTGAAGGTGATGGAGGCGATCCACCTGCCGGGAGCGGCGGGGCTGATCAACTTCGTCGTGCTGATCGCTGCGCTGTCCGCGATGAACAGCCAGCTCTACATCACGACGCGGATGATGTTCAGCCTGTCGCGTGCGGGCCATGCGCCTAAGGCGCTCGGCGACGTGAACGCGCGCGGCGTGCCGTTCGGCGCGCTGATGCTGTCGACGCTCGGCATCGCGCTCGCCACGGTGTTGAGCGTGCTGTATCCGGACGCGTCGTTCACGATCATGATGGCGGTGTCGATGTTCGGCGCGCTGTTCACGTGGATGATGATCTTCGTCACGCACTACTGCTTCCGACGTCGTCGCGCGGCGCTCGGCCTGCCGGCGCCTGCATTCCGGATGCGCGGCTTTCCGCTGCTGACGCTGCTCGGTGCGGGGCTGATGCTCGCGGTGATGGTGACGACCTACTTCACGGCCGAGTTCCACATGACGCTGATCTTCGGGATTCCGTTCCTGATCGTGCTGTCCGTCGTGTACGCGGTGTGGTACCGGCGCGCGCAGCCGGTGCTGCAGCCGGACGCGAAGTAGCCGCAGGCCGGGTCAGCCCGCCAGCGCGGGCAGCGCGTCGATCGACGCGCGCACGTAGTCGGCGAAGCGCAGCGCGACCGGTTCGGCGGTGCCGCTGCGCTTCAGTTCGAGTGTGCGCGATTCGAGCGACCCGTCCCTCAGCGGCCGGAACGCCAGCCGGTCGCTTTTCACTTGCTGCAGCACGCGCGGCACGAGCGCGATGCCCATCCCGAACTCGATCATCGACAGGATCGTCTGCCACAGCCGTGCCTCGTGACGGATCAGCGGGCTGAATCCCGCGTTCACGCATTGCGCGATGATCAGGTCGTGATAGTGCGGCGCCGCTTCACGCGGAAACAGGATGAACGGCTCCGCGGCCAGCGCGGCGAGCGCGACCCGCCGGCGCCGCGCGAGCGGATGCGCGGCCGGCAGGCAGCACACGAACGGCTCCGCATAGACGGGCGCCGATTCGACCTCGGGCGGACAGTGGCCCCAGTGCGCGTAGCCGAGATCGATCTGGCCGCGCTGGATCGCCTGGACTTGCGCCTGCGTGTTCATCTCGCTCAGCACGACCTCGACGCCCGGATAGTCGGCCTCGAAGCGCCGCACCGCGTCGGGCAGCCCGCGATACAGCATCGAATGCACGAAGCCGATCCGCAGCCGGCCCGCGAGCCCCGAGGCCGAACGCACGGTGACGCGCTCGGCCTCGGCCGCCTGCAGCAGCAGCCGGCGCGCTTCGCCGAGCAGCACCGCGCCCGCATTGGTCAGTGCGACGGTCTTGTTGGTCCGCGAAAAAAGCTGCACGCCGAGCGCTTCCTCGAACTTGCGGATGTCGAAGCTCAGCGCCGGCTGCGAGATGAACAGGCGTTTCGCCGCGCGCCCGAAATGCAGCTCTTCGGCGACCGCCACGAAGTAGCGCAACTGCCTCAATTCCATGCTGTCTCCTCGCCGCATCGGCATCGATAAGCGTTGTCTATCGTACCGGATAAATCCTGTATTGGACGCTTATCGATCGCGCGCCTACGCTCTGCTGAACGACTGGCATCGGCCGGCCGCGCGGCCACGGCGCGGGCACCGGCCGGCAGCCGCGCCACCATGGAGACGCACGCATGAACGACACCGCTCGCACGCCGGAGGCCGGCGCATCCAATATCCCCGACAGCCGGGGCATCAATTTCTTCACGGCTGATCCCGATCTCGGCGCATTGCTGAAGCTGCATCTCGGCGCCGACCAATACGCAGCACTCGAACCGCGGCTGCATGCGCTCGGCGCACGCGTGTCGGGCGAACTCGACGAATGGGCATCGCGCGCGGACAAGCATCCGCCCGTGCTCGAGCACCGCAACCGGCGGGGCGAAGCCGTGCAGCGGATCGACAAGGATCCCGCGTACGTCGCGCTCGAACGCGTCGCCTATGCGGAGCTCGGGCTCGCGTCGCTGAGCCACCAGCCCGAGGCGGTAGCGCCGCTCGTCAAATATGCGCTGACGTTCCTGTTCGTGCAGGCCGAATTCGGGCTGTGCTGCCCGGTCAGCATGACCGATTCGCTCACGCGCACGCTGCGCCGTTTCGGCGAGCCGGCGCTTGTCGAGCGCTACCTGCCGATGCTCGCGTCGCGCGATTTCGACACGCTGTTCCAGGGCGCGATGTTCATGACGGAGCAGGCGGCCGGCTCCGACGTGGGCCGTATCGCGACGCGCGCGGCGCGCGAAACGGACGCGCACGGCGACGCGGTCTGGCGTCTGTACGGCGACAAGTGGTTCTGCTCGAACGCGGACGCCGATCTCGCGATGGTGCTGGCGCGACCCGATGGCGCGCCGGACGGCATCAAGGGCCTCGCGCTGTTCCTGCTGCCGAAGACGCTGCCGGACGGCACGCGCAACGCATACCGGATCGTGCGGCTCAAGGACAAGCTCGGCAGCCGCTCGATGGCGAGCGGCGAGATCGCGCTCGAAGGCGCGCAGGCGTATCTGATCGGCGAGATCGGCCGCGGTTTTCACCAGATGGCCGACATGATCAACATGTCGCGGCTGTCGAACGGCGTGCGGGCGGCCGGGCTGATGCGACGCGCGCTGAACGAGTCGCTGCACGTGGCCGCGAACCGCGCCGCGTTCGGCCGCAAGCTGATCGAGATGCCGCTGATGCAGCGCCAGCTGATGAAGATGCTGCTGCCCGCCGAGGCCGCGCGCGCGATGTTCATGCAGATCGCGCTGCTGCTGCCGCAGGCGGATGCGGGCGACGAGCAGGCCGCGCGCTGCGTGCGCATCCTGACGCCGCTGATCAAGTTCCGCGCGTGCCGCGACGCACGCCGCGTGACGGGCGATGCGATGGAAGTGCGCGGCGGCACCGGCTACATCGAGGAGTGGAGCGATGCACGTCTCGTGCGCGATGCGCATCTGGGCTCGATCTGGGAAGGCACGAGCAACATCGTCGCGCTCGACGTCGCGCGCGCCGCGCAGCGCGAGCACGCGCTCGACGCGCTGCGTACGTTCCTCGGCGACCGGCTCGGCGCCGCGCCGCTGCCCGACGCGAGTCGCGCGGCACTGCGACGTATTCTGACGCGTGCATGCGACGCGCTCGCGCGGGTCGCGGCGGACGGCGACGATGCACGCGTGCGGCAGGCCGCGTCGGCGCTGTATTACGCGAGCGCGGCCGTGCTGATGGCATGCGAAGGCGTGCGGCTCGCGCCCGATTACCGGCGCCTCGCGCTCGCGCACCTGATCGTGCGTCACAAGCTGCTGCCGGTCGACCCGCTCGCGCCGGCGTCGCGCGACGACGAAGCGGCGGCGTTCGACGCGCTGCTGCGCGGCACGCCGGTGCCGCTCGACATGGCGCTCGACCTGCTGCCGGAGGTCGAACGATGAGCGCGACGCGAGGGGCACTGGACGGCCTGAAGGTCGTCGACCTGAGCCGCGTGCTCGGCGGCCCGTACTGCACGCAGGCGCTCGCCGACCACGGCGCGACGGTCGTCAAGATCGAGCCGCCGGACGGCGACGAGACGCGCGGCTGGGGGCCGCCGTTTCTCGGCGACACCGCGTGGTACTTCATGGGCGTGAACCGCAACAAGGAAGGGCTCGCGCTCGACCTGTCCCGCGACGAAGGGCGCGCGATTCTGTGGCGCCTGCTCGAAGAGGCCGACGTACTCGTCGAGAACTTCAAGCCCGGCACGCTCGCGCGCTGGAGGATGGACTACGCACGCGACCTGCAGCCGTGTTTTCCGCGCCTGATCCACTGCGCGGTGACGGGCTTCGGCGAAGACGGCCCGCTCGGCGGGCTGCCCGGCTACGACGCGGTGATCCAGGCGATGGCCGGGCTGATGAGCGTGAATGGCGAGCGCGACGGCGGTGCGATGCGCATCGGTCTGCCGATCGTCGACATGGTCACGGGGCTCAACGCGCTTGCCGGCATCCTGCTCGCGCTCGCGGAGCGGGAGAAGAGCGGCCAGGGCCAGTCGATCGACATCGCGTTGTACGACTGCGGCGTGTCGCTGCTGCATCCGCACTTGCCGAACTTCTTCGGCTCGGGGCGCGTGCCCGAGCGCAGCGGCAACGCGCATCCGAACATCGCGCCGTACGACAGCTACCGCACGGCCACCGTGCCGATCTTCCTCGCTGTCGGCAACGACCGGCAGTTCGCGCGGCTCGTCGCGCATCTCGGCGCGCCGGCGCTGGCCAGCGACCCGCGTTTCGTCGACAACCGCAGCCGCTGCGCGCACCGCTCGCAACTGAAGGTCGAGCTGGAGGCACGGCTCGCCGCGCATCCGTGCGAGCCGCTCGCCCGCGACCTGATGGCAGCGGGCGTGCCGTGCGGTCCGGTGCGCGATGTCGGCGACGTCACGCGCGATCCGCATGCGCTGCACCGGAACCTGTTCGTCGAGCTCGGCGCGTATCGCGGCACTGCATCGCCGGTGAAGCTGTCGCGCACGCCGGCGACTTACCGCACACCGCCGCCCGCGCTCGGCCGCGACACGCGCGCGGTGCTCGACCGCCTCGGCGTCGATCCGGTGCTCCGGCAGCAACTGCTCGACGCCGGCGTGCTGAAGGTCGCACCGGACCCGACGTGACCGGCCGAGGGGGCGGCTGCACGTGAGCCCCCTCGGCCGACGAAACGCACAGCAACACCGCAACACCGCAACACCGCAGCACCGCCAGCCGGCGGCGCAATGCCGGCCATCCGGCAACGCGCGCGACAGTCGCGCGGCCGATCACGAACATGGAGACATCGATGAGCCGTCCGCAATCCCCGTCTGCCGCGCAACCGCGGCCCGGCCGTGCCGCCCTCGCGGCATTCGTCGGCACCACGATCGAGTGGTACGACTTCTACATCTACGGCACGGCGGCGGCGCTCGTGTTCGGCAAGGTGTTCTTTTCCAGCACGATGGACCCCGGCGTCGCGACGCTGCTCGCGTTCGTCACGTTCTGGGCCGGTTTCGCCGCGCGGCCGCTCGGCGGGATCGTGTTCGGGCATCTCGGCGATCGCGTCGGCCGCAAGACGGCGCTCGTGATCACGCTCGTGATGATGGGCCTCGCGACGACCGGCATCGGTCTCTTGCCCGGCTACGCATCGATCGGCGTATGGGCGCCGGCGGGGCTCGTCGTGCTGCGCGTGCTGCAGGGCATCGCGGTCGGCGGCGAGTGGGGCGGCGCGGTGCTGATCGCGAGCGAGAACGCGCCGAAGCATCGCAGCATCCTGTACGCGGCATTCGCGCAGCAGGGTTCGCCAACCGGCAACCTGCTCGCGACGGCCGCGTTCTTCGCGCTGAGCGCGCTGCCGACGCCATCGTTCCTGATGTGGGGCTGGCGCATCCCGTTCCTGCTGTCGGCCGTGCTCGTGATCATCGGGATGGTAATCCGGCTGCGGCTCGAGGAATCGGTCGACATGCAGCGCGTGCTCGCGCGCAAGCGTACGGTGAAGCTGCCGCTGCGCGACGTCGTGCGCGATCACTGGCCGATCGTGCTGCTCGCGGCCGGCACGCTGCCGGTGATCAACGTCACGTACTTCCGCAGCACGTTCGCGCTGTCGTGGGCGACCAGGGAGCTCGGCTATGCGCAGGGCACCTTCCTCGGCATCCTGTCGATCTCGCTCGTCGTGCAGTTCCTGATGCAGCCGATCGGCGCGTGGTTCGTGTCGAAGGTCGACATGCGGCGCGCGATGTGCTGGATCCTGATTCCGGAGATCGTGCTGATGCCGGTGATGTTCCATGCGCTCGCCACGCGTTCGTACTGGGTCGCCGTTGCGGGCATGTGCATCTCGACGATCCCGTCCGCGATGTTCTACGGCGCGGTCGGCGGCGTGCTCGCGCGTGTGTTTCCGGTCAACATCCGCTACACCGGGCTGTCGCTCGCGTATCAGTCGAGCGCGCTCGTCGTCGGCGGCGGCACGCCGGTGCTCGCGCAGGCGATCCTGAATGCGACCGGCAGCATCGTCGGCGTCGCGATCGCGTCGGGGCTCTATGCGCTCGTGTCGCTCGCGTGCATGCTGGCGCTGCTGAATCGCACCGGCTATCGCGCAAACGAACTGTCGACCGCCGAGCGCAGCGATGCGGCCGAATGGGGCACCGAAAGTGCCGGCGCCGACACCCCGGCCGGCACGGCGGCGCACGAGGATGAGCGCGCCACGTTGAAACCGGCGGGGTAAGCCGGGCGGCGCGGCGCATCGCCGGAAAACGCCCCGCCAAAGGCAAACGGCACCGTGCGATACACGGTGCCGTTTGCTTTTTGTGCGATGCGCCGGCATGGCCGGCCATCGCGATTCGCGGGTGCTCAGCCTTCGGTCGGCGGCACGTAGCCGGACGCCTGGTCCGCGCCGTCGCCGAAGAAGTACTTCTCGGTCTGCTTCATCAGGTACTGGCGCGCGCGCGGGTCGGCCATGTTCAGGCGGTTCTCGTTGATCAGCATCGTCTGCTGCTTGAGCCAGCCTTGCCATGCTTCCTTCGACACGCTTTCATAGATGCGCTTGCCGAGTTCGCCCGGCAGCGGCGGGAAATCGAGCGCTTCAGCTTCCTTGCCGAGCTTCGCGCATTGGATCATTCGAGCCATCGTGTACTTCTCCTGTAATCGGTGTCTGGGGGAGGGCAGTCGTGCCTGCGCTCAGAGCTGTTTCATCAGCACGAGCGACTTGCGCTGCCAGTTATAGAGTTTGCGGCGGTCTTCCGGCAGGTCGTCGACGCTGACCTTGACGAAGCCGCGCTTGAGGAACCAGTGCTCGGTGCGCGTCGTGAGCACGAAGATGTGCGTGAGGCCGCGCGCACGGGCGCGCTGCTCGATACGCTTGAGCAGGCGTTCGCCGTCGCCGGAGCCTTGCGCTTCCGGCGCGACCGTCAGGCACGCCATCTCGCCGATCTTTTCCTGCTGGTACGGATACAGCGCCGCGCAGCCGAACAGCACGCCATCGTGCTCGATCACCGAGAAGTGGTCGATGTCGCGTTCGATCTGGTGGCGACCGCGTCGCACCAGCGTGCCGTCGGATTCGAGCGGCTCGATCAGCGACAGGATGCCGCCGACGTCGTCCGGCGTCGCTTCGCGCAGGCTCTCGAGGTTCTCGTACGAGATCATCGTGCCGACGCCGTCGTGCAGGAACAGTTCGAGCAGCATGCTGCCGTCGAGCGACTGCGGAATCAGGTGGGCCCGGGTCACGCCGCCGCGGCATGCGCGGATCGAGTGCTTCAGGAAGAACGCGTCGTCGCCCTGGACGTTGCCGGAATCGAGCAGCTCCGCGGCCGCATCCAGCGACATTTCGCGGACCAGCACGCCCTCGTCGTCGACGATGCCGGGCGCTTCGGTCAGGAAGATGATCTTGTCGGCGCGCAGCGCGATCGCGGCGGCCGATGCGACGTCTTCCATCGACAGGTTGAATGCTTCACCGGTCGGCGAGAAACCGAGCGGCGACAGCAGCACGAGCTTGCGGCTCGCGAGCGAATGACGGATCGACTCGGCGTCGATCTTGCGCACGATGCCCGTGTGCGCGAAGTCGACCCCGTCGAGAATCCCCACCGGCCGCGCGGTCACGAAGTTGCCGGACACGACGCTGATGTGCGCGTGCGCCATCGGCGAGTTCGGCAGACCCTGGCTGATCGCGGCCTCGATGTCGAGACGCACTTCGCCGGCCGCCTCCTTCGCGGATTCGAGCGCGCGCGCATCGGTGATGCGCAGCCCGTGCGAAAACTCGGATTCGACACCATGCAGGCTCAACTGCTCCTCGACCTGCGGCCGCGAGCCGTGCACGAGCACGATCTGGATGCCCATCGCCTGCAGCAGCGCGATGTCGGACACGAGCGCGTTCAGCAGCCCCTGCTGCACCACTTCGCCGCCGAACCCCACGACGAACGTGCTGTTGCGGAACTTGTGGATATAGGGCGCGACGGAGCGCATCCAGTCGACGAACTGCGCGTGGCTGGCGGCCGAATCGTCGGCGGCCTGCGACGTCGCGGTGTCGGTCTGGGCGGGAGGGAGGTCGGTTTGGGAATTCATGGGCGGGATTATAATGCGCCCCCATGTCGAATGTACCTAAAAGTCCCGCGCCGACGCGGGCCAAAGCGCCGTCGGCGAACCACCCGGATGGTGCGGCCGATGCGCGCCCGCAGCAGGGCCAGCCGCCTCGCCAGCAGCAACAGCAGGCCGGCCAGCCGCCGCGCGGGCCGCGCGGCGACGAACGGCGCGGCGAGCCGGGCCAGCGAGCCCGGCCGGCTGCTAAGGGCGCCCCCCAGGCGACCGGCGAGCGCGCACCGCGCCGCGAGCGTGCGCCGCGCGCCGCCGTCGCACCGAACCCCGTTCCGCCGATCACATATCCCGAAAGCCTGCCCGTGTCGGGCAAGCGCGACGAAATCGCGCGCGCGATCGCCGGTCATCAGGTTGTCATCGTTTGCGGCGAAACGGGTTCCGGCAAGACCACCCAGTTGCCGAAGATCTGTCTCGATCTCGGCCGCGGCCTCGGCGCCGGCGGCAAGGGGCTGATCGGCCACACGCAGCCGCGGCGCCTGGCCGCGTCGTCGACCGGCCGCCGCATCGCCGAGGAGCTCGGCACGCCGTTCGGCGAGGTAGTCGGCTACAAAGTGCGCTTTACCGACAATCTCGCCCCGGGCGCGTCCGTCAAGCTGATGACGGACGGGATCCTGCTCGCCGAGACGCAGACCGATCCGCTGCTGAAGGCGTACGACACGCTGATCATCGACGAGGCGCACGAGCGCAGCCTGAACATCGACTTCCTGCTCGGCTACCTGAAGGAAATCCTGCCGAGGCGGCCGGACCTGAAGCTGATCGTCACGTCCGCGACGATCGACGCCGACCGCTTCGCGCGCCATTTCGGCACCGACGAGCGCCCGGCGCCCGTGATCGAGGTGAGCGGGCGGCTGTATCCGGTCGAGATGCGCTACCGGCCGGTGGCCGAGGATCGCCCGGCCGTGAAGAACGCCGAAGGCACCGGCGGCCGCGACCGCGTGAAGACCGCGCGCGAGGCGGAGCGCGACCTGATGGACGCGATCGTCGACGCGGTCGACGAGCTGTGCCGCGAAGGCCCCGGCGACGTGCTGGTGTTCCTGCCCGGCGAGCGCGAGATCCGCGAAGCGGCCGAGGCGCTGCGCAAGCACCACCCGCCGCATACCGAGATCCTGCCGCTCTTCGCGCGGCTGTCGGCGGCCGACCAGGACAAGGTGTTCAAGGCATCGAACGCGCGCCGGATCGTGCTTGCGACCAACGTGGCCGAAACGTCGCTGACGGTGCCGGGCATCCGCTACGTCGTCGACACCGGTCTCGCGCGCGTGAAGCGCTATTCGTACCGCAACAAGGTCGAGCAACTGCAGGTCGAGTCGATCTCTCAGGCCGCCGCGAACCAGCGCGCGGGCCGCTGCGGCCGGGTGGCCGACGGCGTGTGCATCCGTCTGTACGAGGAAAGCGACTACCAGGCGCGTGCGCGCTTCACCGATCCGGAAATCCTGCGCTCGTCGCTCGCGTCGGTGATCCTGCGAATGAAGTCGCTGCACCTGACGGCGATCGAATCGTTCCCGTTCCTCGAGCCGCCGCCCGGTCGCGCGATCGCGGACGGTTACCAGTTGCTCAACGAACTCGGCGCGGTCGACGACGACAACGCGCTGACGCCGCTCGGCCGCGAGCTCGCGCGGCTGCCGCTCGATCCGCGCGTCGGCCGGATGATCCTAGCCGCGCGCGACCAGCAGTCGCTGCGCGAGGTGCTGATCATCGCGAGCGCGCTGTCCGTGCAGGATCCGCGCGATCGCCCGATCGAGGCGCAGGAGCAGGCCGACCAGGCGCATCGCCGGTTCGCCGACGAGCGCTCCGAATTCCTGCAATGGCTGAAGATCTGGGTGTGGTTCGAAGACGCCGTTGCGCACAAGAAATCGAATCGCCAGCTCGTCGACGCGTGCCGGCAGAATTTCCTGTCGCACCTGCGGCTGCGCGAATGGCGCGACGTCCATTCGCAACTGCTGACGGTCGTGCGCGAGCACGGCTGGCGCCTCAACGAGGCCGAGGCAACCTATGAGCAGGTGCATCTGGCCCTGTTGACCGGCCTGCTCGGCAACCTCGGCATGAAGGCCGACGACGATCCGCATTACCTCGGCGCGCGCGGGATCAAGTTCTACCTGTGGCCGGGCTCCGCACTTGCGAAGAAGGCCGGCCGCTGGGTGATGGCGGCCGAACTCGTCGAGACGAGCCGGCTGTACGCGCGCTGCCTCGCGAAGATCGAGCCGGAGTGGGTCGAGAAGATCGGCGCGCACCTGCTGAAGAAGTCGCTGTCCGAGCCGCACTGGGAGAAGCGTCCCGCGCAGGTCAGCGCGTTCGAGCGCGCGACGCTGTACGGACTGCCGATCTACCACCGCCGGCGTGTCGCGTTCGGCAAGCAGGATCCGGCGCGCGCGCGCGAGCTGTTCATCCGCGGCGCGCTCGTCGAAGGCGAATTCGACACGAAGCTGCCGTTCTTCGCGCACAACCGCAAGCTGCTCGCCGACATCGAGCAGCTCGAGCACAAGTCGCGCCGGCAGGACGTGCTGGTCGACGACGAGCTGATCTACGCGTACTACGACCAGGCGATTCCGGAGGGCATCCATACGGGCGCGGCGTTCGAGCGCTGGTATCGCGACGAGGTAAGGCAGGGCGGCCAGCGGGAAGACGGGCAGCGCCTGCTGTACCTGTCGCGCGACGACCTGATGCGTCACGAGGCGGCCGGCGTGACGACCGAGCTGTTCCCGAAGCGAGCGACGATGGCCGGCGTCGAGATGGCGCTCACCTACCACTTCGAGCCGGGTACGCCGCGCGACGGCGTGACGCTCGCGGTGCCGCTCTACGCGCTGAACCAGGTCGACGCGCGCCGCTGCGAATGGCTCGTGCCGGGGATGCTGAAGGAGAAGGTGCAGCTGCTGCTGAAGTCGCTGCCGCAGAAGCTGCGCCGGCACTGCGTGCCGCTGCCCGAGTACGCGGCCGGCTTCGTCGAGCGGATGGGCCGCGAGCGCTTCGGCGCGGGCGGTCTCGTCGAGGCGCTGATCGGCGACGTGCGTGCACAGACGCAGGTGATGATGAAGACGGCCGACTTCAAGCTCGAGACGCTGCCCGCGCATCTGTTCATGAACTTCAAGGTGATCGACGAGCACGGCCGCCAGCTCGCGATGGGGCGCAACCTCGCGCAACTGCGCCAGGAGCTCGGCGCGCAGGCGCAGCAGCAGTTCCAGAAGATCGCGGCGGCGTCGACGATCTCCCCGGGTGGTGAAACCGATACGGGCGACGCACCGGCCTCCGCTGCGGGGCAGGCACCGACGGTTCCGGCACCGAAGGGCGGCAGGGCGGGCAAGGGCGCCGTGCCGCAGACGGCCGCGCCGGCGGAAGCGGGCGCGACGGCCCTGTATGAAAACTTGACGACATGGAGCTTCGGCAAGCTTCCCGAGTTGCTGGAGATCCGTCGGCGCGGCCAGACGCTGTACGGCTACCCGGCGCTCGTCGATCGCGGGACGCACTGCGACGTCGAGGTGTTCGACTCGCCCGAGGAGGCCGCGCGGATTCACCGGGCCGGCCTGCGGCGCCTGTTCGCGCTGCAACTGAAGGAGCCGATCAAGTTTCTCGAGAAGAACCTGCCGGGGCTGCGCGAGATGGCGATGCAGTACATGTCGCTCGGCACGCAGGACGAACTGCGCGACCAGCTGATCGACACGGCGCTCGACCGTGCGTGCCTGCAGGATCCGTTGCCCGACGACGACGCGAGCTTCCACGCGCGCCGCGACGAGGGCCGCAGCCGCCTGAACCTGCTTGCGCAGGAGATCGCGCGGCTCGTCGGGCAGATCCTGGCCGAATACGCGGGTCTTGCGAAGAAGCTCGCACAGGCGAAACCGTTCGCGCAGGCCCACGCCGATATCCAGCAGCAACTCGCGGCGCTGGTCGGCAAGCGCTTCGTGATCGACACCCCTTACGTGCAGCTTGCGCACTTTCCGCGCTACCTGAAGGGTATCGCGCTGCGGATCGACAAGCTGAAGGCCGATCCGGCGCGCGACGCGAAGCAGTCCACCGAGCTGCTGCCGCTCGTTCAGCAGTACCAGCGCGCGGTGTCGCAGCGCGGCGGCGTGGCGGATTCGCGGCTCGCGGAATTCCGCTGGCTGCTCGAGGAACTGCGAATTTCGTTATTTGCGCAGGAACTGCGCACGCCGATGCCTGTCTCTGTCAAGCGTCTGCACAAGGTCTGGGAGTCGATGCAGCGCTAGTGCAACAGCGGTTTTCCGGACCCGCACCCGCCTCCGGCTGCGGCCGGCGCGGCGTGCGTCGAAGTGGCGCAACGCCGGTTCCCGTCAACCGGCGGGGCCGGTCGAACGTTTTACAATGACAGTTGTTCCACGACGTGAGTCTTCATGCGCACTTTCCTTTCTTTCGGCCGCACGCTCGCGCTGGCCGCCGCCGTACTGGCGCCCGCCGCACACGCGAATAACGTGATCGTCCTCAACTCGGCCGAAGCGACGCTTTCCCTGATCGATCAGCAGACCCGCCAGGTCGTCTCCACGATGCCAACCGGCAAGGAGCCGCACCACCTGATGATTACGCCCGACAATTCGTCGCTGATCGTTGCAAATTCGGTCTCGAACAGCCTGATGTTCCTCGATCCGAAGACGGGCAAGCTGCAGCGCACCGTCGAGGGGATCGACGATCCGTACCAGCTCGGCTTCTCGCCCGACCGCAAGTGGTTCGCGGCGGCCGGGCTGCGGCTCGACCGCGTCGACATCTACAGCTACGACGGCCGCGACCTGCACCTCGCGAAGCGCGTGCCGCTCGAAGTCATGCCGAGCCACCTCGCGTTCACGAAGGACAGCAAGACGCTGCTCGTGTCCCTGCAGGTGTCCGGCGAGATCGCGGCGATCGATCTGCCGACGCAGACGGTCAAGTGGAAGATGAAGGTCGGCAAGGTGCCGGCGGGCCTGTGGCTCACGCCGGACGACAAGTACCTGCTGGTCGGGATGACCGGTTCGGATTACGTCGCGGTGGTCGACTGGCGTAACCAGAAGGTCGTCAAGCAGATCGTGACGGGCAAGGGTGCGCACAACTTCCGTTCGCTCGCCGACGGCACGCACGTCGCGGTCACGAACCGGGTCGCGAACACGATCAGCATCATCGACGAGAACACGCTCACCAACGTCGGCGACATCACCGGCCTGCTGCCGGGGCCGGACGACATGGAGCTGTCCGCCGACAAGAAGACGCTGTGGGTGACGTTCCGCTTCGCGAAGAAGGTCGGTATCATCGACCTGCCGTCGCGCAAGCTGGTGCAGACGATCTCCGTCGGCCGCTCGCCGCACGGGATCTACTTCTACGACCGCGCGCCGTGGAAGGCTGCGAACGGCGCGTGACGGACGGAGGCGAACGATGCTGCACCTGATCGATGCATTCGTGTCGAATATCCAGACCTGGCTGTACGTCGACGTCGTGCAGCCCCTCCTCTTCAAGTTCAACCTGATGGACTATGACGAGGACACCTACGACGCACTGTACTGGGTCATCATCGGCGCGCTGCAGATGGTGCTGATGTTCGCGCTGCTGCGCCCACTCGAGGCGCTCGCGCCCGTCGAGCGCTGGAAGAACCGCCGCGCGGTGCGGGTCGACGTGATCTACACGGCGATCTCCAAGCTCGGCATCTTCACGCTGTTCTTCTTCTTCGCGCTGCAGCCGGTGTTCGACAACTTCCAGGCGTGGCTGCGCCTGCATGGCGTCGCGAACTTCAACCTCGACTATCTGTGGCCGGGCGTCACGTCGAAGCCGATCGTCTCGTTCGCGATCTACCTCGTCGTGCTCGACTTCGCCGGCTACTGGTATCACCGCTGGCAGCACAAGTTCGGCATCTGGTGGGAACTGCACGCCGTGCATCACAGCCAGCGGCAGATGTCGCTGTGGTGCGACGATCGCAACCACCTGCTCGACGACGTGATCCAGTCGTGCTTCTTCGCGGCGATCGCGCTCGTGATCGGCGTGACGCCGTCGCAGTTCGTCGTGCTGACCGCGTTCACCAACTTCCTGCAGAGCATCCAGCATACGAATGCGCGGCTGTCGTTCGGCCGGCTCGGCGAGCGGCTGCTCGTGAGTCCGATCTTTCACCGGCGCCACCACGCCGTCGGCTACGGCCACGAAGGCACCAAATACGGCTGCAACTTCGGCGTGCTGTTCCCGTGGTGGGACATGATGTTCGGCACCGCGTCGTGGAACCGCACGGTCGAGCCGACCGGCATCCGCGAGCAGGTCGAAGGCGTGTCCTACGGCGAAGGCTTCTGGGCGCAGCACGGCCTCGCGTTCGTGCGCATCTTCCGGCGTCTCTTTCCGGCGAAGCGCGGCGCGGCATCGGCCTGATCCGGTCTTTCCCCGTTGAACGGCGTTCCCACACGGCCCGCATGTGCTTTGGCGCATGCGGGCCGTGTGGTTTATCCTTTCCCCGTTTTTCTTCGTCAATACAGGCACCAAAGGCTCGCATGAACGACTTGCTGCGCTCCCTTGTCCGGGCGCTCGTCAGCGCGCTGCACCCGCGCATGCTGTGGCTCACCCTGATGCCGTTCGTCGTGTCGGCGCTGCTATGGGGCGTCGTGTTGTGGTTCTCGTGGCAGACCCTGATCGACGCCGCGCGCGGCGCGCTCGACGGCTTCGTGCTGACGGCCGCGCTGTACCGCGCATTCGACGCGATCGGGATGTCGCAGCTGCATGCGGTCATCGCGCCGTTCGTCGTCGTGTCGCTGGCGATTCCGCTGATCGTGCTGACCGTGCTGCTGCTGATTGCGACGATTTCGATGCCGGTCGTGATCAAGCATCTGTCGAGCCGGCAGTTCGCCGCGCTCGAGACGAAGCGCGGCGGGACGTTCTTCGGCAGCGTGTTCAATTCGCTCGGTGCGGCGATCGTCGGCGTCGTGCTGCTCGTCGTCACGATCCCGCTGTGGCTGATTCCGCCGTTCTTCGCGCTATTGCCGCCCGTGATCTGGGGCTGGCTCACGTACCGCGTGATGACCTACGACGCGCTCGCGCAGCACGCGAGCCGCGACGAGCGCCGCACACTCGTGCGGCAGCATCGTTGGCCGCTGATCGGCATCGGCGTCGCGACCGGACTGCTCGGCACCGTTCCGACCTTCGTGTGGGTCTCGTCGGTCTGGATGATGGTGCTGTTCCCGTTCGTCGCGGCGGCCATGATCTGGGTATACGCTTTCATCCTCGTCTTCTCGGCGCTGTGGTTCGGGCACTATTGCCTGCGCGCGCTGGAAGACCTGCGCGCGAGCTCGCGCGCCACCGCAATCGACATGGGGCAGGCATGAGCATCGGCATCATCATCATCGGCGACGAAATCCTCTCGGGCCGCCGGCAGGACAAGCATCTGGCGAAGGTCATCGAGCTGCTCGGCGCGCGCGGCCTCGCGCTCGACTGGGCCGAATACGTCGGCGACGATCCGGCGCGCATCACCGCGACGCTGGCGCGCGCGATCGCATCCGGCGACATCGTGTTCTCGACGGGCGGGATCGGCGCGACGCCGGACGACCACACGCGCCAGTGTGCCGCCGCCGCGCTCGGTGTGCCGCTCGAGCTGCATCCGGAAGCGAAGGTGCTGATCTCGGAGCGCATCCGCGAGACGCACACCGATCCGGCCACGCCGGTCAACTTCGATTCACCGGAGAACCAGCACCGCTTCAACATGGGCGTGTTCCCGGTGGGTGCTGCGATCATCCCGAACGGGTACAACCGGATTCCCGGCTTCTCGGTCGGCAATCTGCACTTCGTGCCGGGCTTTCCGGTGATGGCGTGGCCGATGATCGAATGGGTGCTCGACACGAAGTACCGGCATCTGCATCACGCGAGCCCGCACGCGGAGCGCTCGCTGTACGTGTTCGAACTGCCGGAATCGACGCTCACCCCGCTGATGGAAAGGGTCGAGCGCGACTTCCCCGGCGTGCGTGTGTTCAGTCTGCCGAGCGTGGGCGACGCCGAGCGCGGCGGGATCTACGCGCGCCGGCATATCGACCTCGGCGTGAAGGGCGAGCCGGAGGCGGTCGCGGCCGCGTTCGTGAAGCTGCGCGAAGGCGTCCACCTGCTCGGCGGCGACATCGTCGAGCCGGACGCGCCGCGGGCCTGAGCGGCCGCCGATCCGGCCGCTCCCGGCCGCTCAAAAGGCACGGGCCGCGCAACGCGGCCCGTCATCGGGGTGTCATCGCCCGGCTTGACGATGTCGCAGTCGGGCGCGGCGGACGGCAGGCGCGCTCAGGCGCCGATCCACGGCAGTTTCCGGAAGCACCAGCCGTCGACGGTCTTGCGATGGCCTTCGGCATCCTTCGCGCCTTCGAAGCCTTCGAGCAGGTCGAGCGCCTTCGTGAAGCCGGCCTGCGCGGAGGCGACCGCGGCGAGCTTCGAGCGCGCGGCGCTGCGGCACAGGAACAGCACGGGCGCGTCGGGTGCGATGGCTGCCTTCAGTTCGTTGACGAATTCGGCGTTCGGCACGCCGCCCGGGTAGCGCGTCCATTCGATGTGCAGGTACTGGCCGTCGCCCACGAGCGGGCGGCCGATCCAGTCGAGCTCGGCGCGGGTGCGCACGTCGACGAGGCGGGCCGACGGGTCGAGCTGCAGCAGTTCGAATGCCTCGACCGGCAGCAGGGCGCCGGCATAGTTGAGCGAGCCCTGGGTGCGGCGTTCTTCGGCCTTGGCGTAAAGCTGGTCGAGCGTACTCATGGCAGGAGGTCTCCGTATCGGTCAAACGAGCATTCTAGCGCGCTGCCGCTGCATGGATGTCCGGGCGCCGTGCGGGGCATGCACCGCCCACGCGCTCACCAAAAGAGTGCAGAATGGCATATGTGCACCAGAACGATTCCATTCCGTCGGTGCGTTGCGGCGATTGCACCATTACGGTGCGATCTGTCGGCGGGTGCCGCGGTGCGTGGCCCCGGAATTGCGCAGCCGGGCCCCGCTACGGCGCGGGCCGGCGCGATTCTCGCCGATTCGGCGCAGCGCTGGCATGGAAGCTGCTATATAGAATTCGGTCGACCCGGAGCGCGCTGCGCCAAAGCCAGACTCCGGGCAGCTCGATAAACGAGGCGGTTCCCAGTCCGCCGGAATTGTTCAATCAGGAGAAGAGGTTATGAGTAAAACCGTCGCCGACGTCATGCAGCTCGTGAAGGACGAGGACGTCAAGTTTGTCGATTTCCGCTTCACGGATACGCGCGGCAAGGAACAGCACGTGTCGGTGCCGGTTTCGGCGTTTGACGAAGACAAGTTCGAGAGCGGTCATGCATTCGACGGTTCGTCGATCGCTGGCTGGAAGGGTATCGAGGCGTCGGACATGCTGCTCATGCCGGACCCGAACGCTGCCTTCATCGACCCGTTCTATGAAGAGTCGACCCTGGTGCTGACCTGCGACGTGGTCGAGCCGGCCGACGGCAAGGGCTACGAGCGCGACCCGCGTTCGCTCGCGAAGCGCGCTGAAGCGTACCTGAAGAGCACGGGCATCGGCGACACCGCCTACTTCGGTCCGGAACCGGAATTCTTCATTTTCGACTCGGTCCAGTGGAACACGGACATGTCGGGCTGCTTCGTGAAGATCAACTCGGAAGAAGCGCCGTGGTCGTCGGGCAAGGAATTCGAAGGCGGCAACACGGGCCACCGTCCGGGCACGAAGGGCGGCTATTTCCCGGTCGCGCCGGTCGACACGTTCCAGGACATGCGTTCGGAAATGTGCCTGCTGCTCGAACAGCTCGGCATCCCGGTCGAAGTGCACCACCACGAAGTGGCGGGCCAGGGCCAGAACGAAATCGGCACGAAGTTCTCGACGCTGGTCGAGCGCGCCGACTGGACGCAATGGTCGAAGTACATCATCCATAACGTCGCGCACTCGTACGGCAAGACGGCGACGTTCATGCCGAAGCCGGTCGTCGGCGACAACGGTTCGGGCATGCACGTTCACCAGTCGATCTGGAAGGACGGCCAGAACCTGTTCGCGGGCAACGGCTACGCCGGCCTGTCGGAACTGGCGCTGTTCTACATCGGCGGCATCATCAAGCACGCTCGCGCGCTGAACGCGATCACGAACCCGACGACGAACTCGTACAAGCGTCTGGTCCCGCACTTCGAAGCACCGGTCAAGCTGGCTTACTCGGCACGCAACCGTTCGGCATCGATCCGCATTCCGCACGTGTCGAACCCGAAGGGCCGCCGTATCGAAACGCGCTTCCCGGATCCGATGGCGAACCCGTACCTGTTGTTCTCGGCACTGATGATGGCGGGTCTGGACGGGATCCAGAACAAGATCCATCCGGGCGAAGCAGCGGACAAGAACCTGTACGACCTGCCGCCGGAAGAGGATGCAAAGATCCCGACCGTCTGCGCGGGCCTCGACCAGGCACTGGAAGCACTCGACAAGGATCGCGAGTTCCTGACGCGCGGTGGCGTGTTCACCGACGGCATGCTCGACGCATACCTGGGGCTGAAGGAGCAGGAGCTGGCGAAGTTCCGCATGACGACGCACCCGATCGAGTTCGAGATGTACTACTCGCTGTAATCGGCGATGGCGCTTCGATTCAGCGCCGTCATGCCGGTTCGTTCCCGTCGCGCGGCCTGCGGCGGGAACCGCGGAGTCTGAAAGGGGACGGCGTCCAGCCGTCCCCTTTTTGTTCCGGGCATTTTCATTTTTCCGACTCGGTGAGGCGCGACGACAGCACGATGGCTCTGAAGAATCTGATCAAGGCGAAGACGGGGCAGCCCGAGCGACTGACGGAAGACGAGCGGCTCATGCACTCGGGCCTGCTTGCGGGGCTGGAAGCACTGCCGACGGTCGTGATCGTGCTCGACCGCAAGACGCTGCGGGTTGTGTTCGCGAACCCGTCCGCGGAGGCGATGCTCGACCTCTCGCGCCGGCAGCTCGCGCAGCGGCCGTGGGGCGAGATTTTTCCGAACGCGAACGAACTCGCGTCGACGATCACCGCGATCGGCGAGGAGCGCTTTCACGCGACGCATCTCGACACGGTGCTCGACCGGCCCGGCCACGAGGCGCTGCACGTGCATGCGATCGTCGGCTTCCTCGAGACCGCGCCCGATTTCGTGCTCGTCGAGCTGTTCGAGAACGAACGGCAGTCGCGCACCGATCGCGAGGAGCGCATCCACGACCTGACCGCGGTCAACAAGCAACTGATTCGCAACCTCGCGCACGAGATCAAGAACCCGCTCGGCGGCATTCGCGGCGCAGCCCAGCTGCTCGAATTCGAACTGAGCGAGCGGGAGCGCGGCGAGTTGCGCGAATACACGCAGGTGATCATCAAGGAGTCCGACCGCCTGCAGACGCTCGTCGACCGGTTGCTGGAGCCGCATCGGCATCCGCACATCGTCGGCGATGTGAACATTCACGAAGTGTGCGAACGCGTTCGCGCGGTGATGCTCGCGGAATTTCCGCGCGGGCTCACGATCGAGCGCGACTACGACGTGAGCGTGCCGGACCTGCGCGGCGACAAGGAGCAACTGATCCAGGCGCTGCTGAACATCGTACGCAATGCCGCGCAGGCGCTGCGCGAGCGGATCGCGCAGGGCGACGCGAAGATCGAGTTGCGCACGCGCGTCGCGCGCAAGGTGACGATCGCGAAGCGCCTGTACAAGCTGGCACTGGACTTGCACGTGGTCGACAACGGGCCAGGCATTCCGGAAGAGATCCGCGACCGGATCTTCTATCCGCTCGTGTCCGGCCGCGACGACGGCAGTGGCCTCGGCCTCACGCTCGCGCAGACCTTCGTGCAGCAGCACGACGGAATGATCGAGGTCGAGAGCCGGCCCGGACGTACCGAGTTTCAGATTCTGCTGCCGCTCGACCATTGAGCGGCAGTGCGATTTACCGGATTCACCAATATCTGACCGACCTATGAAGCCGATCTGGATAGTAGACGACGACCAATCGATCCGCTGGGTGCTTGAAAAGGCGCTCGCCCGGGACAGCTTCGCGACGAAGAGCTTCGCGAACGTGCGCGATGCGCTGGCCGCACTCGATCACGAGACGCCGCAGGTGCTCGTGTCCGACATCCGGATGCCGGGCGGCTCCGGCCTCGAGCTGCTGCAGGCGATGCACGAGCGCTTGCCGGGTCTGCCCGTCATCATCATGACGGCGTTCTCCGACCTCGACAGCGCCGTCGCGGCGTTCCAGGGCGGCGCGTTCGAATATCTCGCGAAGCCGTTCGACGTCGACAAGGCCGTCGAGCTGATTCGGCGCGCGGTCGAGGAAAGCCTGCGCGGCGGCGCGCCGCAGGACGAGCGTGTCGCCGAGGCGCCCGAAATGCTCGGCCAGGCGCCCGCGATGCAGGACATGTTCCGCGCGATCGGTCGCCTGTCGCATTCGGCCGCGACCGTGCTGATCACTGGCGAATCGGGCACCGGCAAGGAGCTCGTCGCGCGTGCGTTGCACCGTCACAGCCCGCGAGCGAACGGCCCGTTCATCGCGCTGAACACCGCGGCGATTCCGAAGGATTTGCTCGAATCCGAATTGTTCGGCCATGAGCGCGGCGCGTTCACCGGCGCGCAGACGACACGCCAGGGCCGCTTCGAGCAGGCCGAGAACGGCACGCTGTTCCTCGACGAAATCGGCGACATGCCGTTCGACCTGCAGACGCGTCTGTTGCGCGTGCTGTCGGACGGCCAGTTCTATCGCGTCGGCGGCCACAACCCGCTGCGCGCGAACGTGCGTGTGATCGCCGCGACGCACCAGAATCTCGAGGCGCGCGTGCGCCAGGGGCTGTTCCGCGAAGACCTTTACCACCGGCTCAACGTGATCCGGCTGCGGTTGCCGCCGCTGCGCGAACGCAGCGAGGACATCGCGCTGCTCACGCGCCACTTCCTGCAGAAGAGTGCGAGGGATCTCGGCGTCGAGCCGAAGCGCGTGTCCGACGAGGCGCTCGCGTACCTGACGTCGCTGGCGTTTCCCGGCAACGTGCGGCAGCTCGAGAACCTCGCGAACTGGCTGACCGTGATGGCGCCCGCGCAGACGGTCGAGATCAAGGACTTGCCGCCCGATCTCGTGCCGGCTGGCGCGCCGGTGGCCGCAACAGCCGACGGCGCGGATACGCACGGCGGCAGCGCCGTCGCCGCCGGCGACGTGGCGCACACACAGCCGGCACTCGGTGCCGCACCGCTGACGACTGCGCTCGTCGCGGCCGTACCGAACGGCGCACCGGCCGGCTATCCGATGTGGGAGAACGGCCTGCGTACCGAAGTCGCCCGGCTATTGCGCGAGAATTCGGGCGGCGTGATGGACGAACTCGCGCGCCGCTTCGAGGCGGCCGTGATCCGCGAGGCGCTCGACTTCACGCGTGGCCGCAAGGTCGAGGCGGCGGAGCGGCTCGGCATCGGTCGCAACACGATCACGCGCAAGATCCAGGAACTCCACCTGGAGCCGTAAGCACCGCGCGCGGCATGCGCGGACATCGCGCATGCCGCGATCGGACATAATCTCGGTTTGCCGTCACGTGCGCTTCCGTCATGTCCGATTCCTTCCGCTGGCCCGCCGGGGCCGATCCGTTCCGTTTTCTCGAAGCACTCGACAGCAAGCGCGCCCGCGCGTGGGTCGACGAGCAGAATGCGCGCACGCGTGTCGCGCTGCGCGACGACGATGCGTATCGCGCGCTTGCCGCGCGGCTCGCACAAGCGTATCTGCCGCGCGAACGCCCGGTAATCCCGACTCGCTGGCGCGACTGGGCGTATGACCTGTGGCAGGACGATCTCCATCCCAAAGGACTGTGGCGCCGCGCGCGCTGGGACGACTGGCGCGCCGGCCGGCCCGACTGGGAAACGCTGCTCGACGTCGATGCACTCGGCGCGCAGGAGGGCGAGTCGTGGGTGTTCGAGCAGGACACGATCCTGTATCCGGACGGCGACCGGGCGCTGTTGTCGCTGTCGCCGGGTGGCGCCGACGCGGTCGTCGTGCGCGAGTTCGATCTCGTGCGGCGCCGCTTCGTCGACGGCGGTTTCACGATCGACGCACCGGGGCATCACACGGTCGGCTGGATCGACCGCGATACCGTCTACGTAAGCTGGGATCGCGGCGCAGCGCATGCGACCGCGGCCGGCTATCCGTACGAAGCGCGACGCTGGGTGCGCGGCACGCCGCTCGAGGATGCGCCCGTCGTGTTTCGCGGCGAACCCGACGACATCAGCGCGGGCGCGTGGTTCGATCCGATCGACGGCCGCCACGTCGCTTGGCGCAGCGTGGACTTCTTCGATGCGCATTCGTACTGGCTGACCGACGCCGGCGAATGGGCGCGCTACGACGTGCCGACGCATGTCGAGGTCGGTTTCTGGGAAGGCTGGCTGGTGCTGGAGCCGCGGCTCGACTGGGACTGCGGCGGCGTGCATCACGCGGGCGGCTCGCTGCTCGCGATCCGCGAGCAGGCGTTCCTGGCCGGGTCGCGCGAATTCACGACGCTGTTCGAGCCGCGACCGTCGACGTCCGCGTGCACGTGGACGCACACGCGCACCATGCTGATCGCGAGCTGGCTTGACGACGTGCACAACCGCACGATGCTTTGGCAGCCGGCGCAGCGCGACGATGGCGCATGGGCGTGGAACGCGCGGCCGTTCGACTGGCCGGGCGACGCGCAGATCGATGTCGAGCCGGTCGAGTCGACGCTGAACGACGAAGTGTATGTGGACGCTGACACCTGCGTCGATCCGCCCGAATGCTGGCTCGCCGATCTGGCCGATCTGGCGGCCGACGCGCCGTCGCGCCGCGTGCTGCTCGACCGTCCGCCGGTGCGCTTCGATGCGGCGGGACTCGTCGTGCGCCGCGCGAACGCGCGCTCGCGCGACGGCACGATCGTCCCGTACACGCTGATCGGCCCGCGTGATGCACTGGATGCGCTCGATGCACCGGATCGCCCCGATGGCACGCCCCGCGTTGCGCGGCCGTGCCTGCTGTCAGGCTATGGCGGCTTCGCGATTCCGAACCTGGCGGGTTATAGCGATGCGCTGGGTATCGCATGGCTCGAACGCGGCGGTGTCGCGGCGTTCGCGCACATCCGCGGCGGCGGCGAATTCGGGCCGGGCTGGCACGTCGACGCGCAGCGCGAGCGTCGGCAGCATTCGTTCGACGACTTCATCGCGGTGGCCGAGGATCTGATCCGCACCGGCGTGACGACGGCCGCGCAGCTCGGGATCGAGGGCGGGAGCAATGGCGGGCTGCTGGTCGGCGCGTGCATGGTGCAGCGCCCGGAACTGTTCGGCGCGGTATTGTGCCGCGTGCCGCTGCTCGACATGCGGCGCTACCCGAAGCTGCACGCGGGTGCTGCGTGGCTCGACGAGTACGGCGATCCGGACGATCCGCGCGAAGGCGCGGCGCTCGCCGCCTATTCACCGTATCACCGCGTGAGCGAAGGCGTCGTGTATCCGCCGCTGCTGCTCACGACGTCCACGCGCGACGATCGCGTGCATCCCGCGCATGCGCGCAAGATGGCCGCGCGCATGCATGCGCTGGGTCACGAACGGGTGTGGTACTGGGAGAACACCGACGGCGGCCACGGCAGCGCCGACGATCTGGAGCGTGCCGAATCCGATGCGGCGGAATTCGGCTTCCTGTGGGCCCATCTCGGGCCCGCGCCCGTACGCGGTTGAGCGTGGGCGCGAGCGGGTGGGGCGCTTAGCCGACGATCGCGACGACGGGTGTGTGGTCGGACGGCTGTTCCCACGTGCGCGGCACGCGGTCGACCTCGCACGACGTGCAGGTTTCCGCAAGCGCTGGCGACAGCAGGATGTGGTCGATGCGCAACCCCGCGTTGCGGCGGAACGCGAACATCCTGTAGTCCCACCACGTGAAGGTCTTCTCGGGCTGCTCGAAGCGGCGGAACACATCGACGAAGCCGAGCTCGATCAGTTTCGCGAAGTGCGCGCGCTCCTGCGGCGACACGAGATTCTGGCCTTCCCATTTCGCCGGGTCGTGCACGTCGCGATCTTCGGGGGCGATGTTGAAGTCGCCGAGCAGCGCGAGTTTCGGATGGCGTTGCATCTCGGCGCTCAGCCATGCGTGCAGCGCCTCGAGCCACTGCATCTTGTAGACGAACTTGTCGGAGTCGGGCGCCTGGCCGTTCGGGAAATACGCGGACACGATGCGCACGCCGTCGACCGTCACCGCGACGACCCGCTGCTGCGGGTCCTCGAAACCGGGGATGTTGCGCACGACGTCCGATTCGTCGACGGCGAGCGTGTCGCGCACGATGATCGCGACGCCGTTGTAGGTCTTCTGACCCGTGAACCAGCTGCGGTAGCCGGCCGCTTCCAGATCGGCGCGCGGGTATTTCTCGTCCGGCAGCTTCAGTTCCTGCAGGCACAGCACATCGGTTCCGCTTTGCGCGAGCCAGTCGAGCACGTGCTGCTTGCGGACGTTGAGCGAGTTGACGTTCCAGGTGGCGATTTTAATCAATGACGTAAGCCTTTGATTTTATGGTGTTTTGTGTTGGTTTCGTGTTCGCGTTATGCATCAGGATATACAGTTTCGGGCGTGGCGGTCCGTTACCCCGAACTCGCGCGCCACATCTGCCACGCTTGCCCCGGCCCAATAGCGGTATCGCATCCAGTCGTCGCGCTCCAGGCGGGCCGAAGGCGAGCGGGGCCGAATGTCCATCTTCCTGCCTCCCAATGCGGTCTGCAGGGCGTCGGCTGCGCCGTCACCGATGGCGCGGCGAATCCAGTGACAGCTCTTGATCGTGCGCGGGATCGACAGCCATCCGGTAGATACGCCGCGACGGTGGGCTTTACGAAGCAGCGTGAACAGGCCAATACCGATCACGTCCGCAATTTCCCGCGCATTTGGCGACAGGTCGCGGCCCACGCGCGCCAACACACCGATGCGTGACCACTTGATAGATGGCATCGGCATAAGCACCCCTGCATCAATGGCTTCGCCAAGTGTCATGTCTTCGGGTAAGTCGGAGAGTCGCTGCATGGCCGTCCAATGCATAGTTCACTGGACAACAGTGTACGACAACGGTCGTCCGTGCGCAACAAAATGCTTTTAAATCAAACACTTATTCATGGATATGAATAAGTGACGCAACCAATCCGACAAGCTCGCCAGCGCGCCGCGCTCGCTGCCGCCCTGCTCGACGTGCTGCGGTCGTTTGGCGCGGCCTACCTGGGCCACAAGCGGTTCGGCGCACGTGCAGATGAACTGGTGTTGCTCGCTGCCGTGTTCGTCGGCCAGGCGGAAGGGAAGCTGATGGGCGCGTCGAAATTGGCGGACTACGCGGGCCTGCCACGGCCAACGGTCATCAGGAAGCTGCGCGGCGCTGGCCAGGCGCGGGGCTGCAGCGCGGAAGATATGATGGGCGAACAACGGAAATAGGAGAACTGTTGATGCCCGCTGATCCGACCGTTTTGGAGGAAGCACGTGTACTGGTCGCGAAGGCCGGCATGGCGGACTTTGTGCCAACCAGCGCGGTGCCCGTCAGTACAGGCGGAAGCCCCGTAGCCATTGCCATGATTGACCCAGTGGTGCGGAGTCCCGGCACGCTAAATTTCGACACGCCCGACCCCGACAGGCCAGGCGTCGTGCGTAGCGCCAGCATCTTGGATGCGCTGCGCGCCGGCACGCCACTACCGCCATTACTGCTATTCCAGCGAACGGGTGAACTTCGCTATGAATTGCTCGAAGGATTCCATCGTTTCCACTTGTTCGCAGCGCTGGGATACACCCATGTACCAGCCAACGTGACGAACTGGAAGCTGGGCGAATACTAGACTGACGGTCGGGGCACGCAATACGCGTCGCGCTTGCTCACGCCGCCACTAGGCTGCGCAGCGGCGGCAGGTTCGTCGCCAATGCGCGGTACAAATCGTCCGCCAGGCGTTCGCGCGCCGCGTCGTCAATCGGCTGTCCTGCATCCGGTTCGAGCGCGTCAGCCGCTTCGTGAGCCAGCGCGCGCGAAATGTTCTGCAGTCGCGTGTGGGCGAGGTATTCGTTATTGCTCATGTGCGTATGTGTAGTCAGGTTGTTTAAACGTTGGTGCTGCCATCGGCTTGGCTTGCCGGATTGGGTTCACCGGCCGCACGCATCGCTGCTGCCGCGAGCGCCAGCGCATCAGCACGCCGCCGCTCATGCGTCTCGCTGGGCATGCGCGGGCCTAGGATGCGCTCGACCAGCGCGTCCCAGTCAGGCCCATCAGGATCGCGCCGCGTAATCTCGCGGCCAGCCGGCGCGTGCACGCTGAATTTCTGGTTCATCGTGCCGCCGACACTTCGAGTGCGATCGCCCGATCGCGCAGCTTCAGGCATTCGGCCTCCAGGTCGGCCCGACCTTCGCGGTTAAGCGCGAAGTGCGCCGCCGTCAGTGCATCAGCCGCACGCTTCAGTTCGGCCAGGGCGCCATGGTCGCCGGCCGCCGCCGGCACCAGGTGCTTTGCGGCGTGCTGGACGGCCGCCAGCACGGCATCAGTCGTCTTGCTCATCTTCGGTTCCTTCATCATCAGGAGTGTTGATTTCCGAGTTTGCCGCATGCGTCAGTCCCAAAACGATTTCCTCGCGCAGCACGTCCTTGAAACGGCGCTCGTTCGTCTCGCCGATCAGTTGCAGGACGGCACGCCCCGGAATGTTGAGCATGGTCTGCTTGATGATCGTGTAACGGTTCGACCACGCCTGCTCGAATTCGCGGATCAAGGCCACTTCGCCGCGTTCCCTCGCCAACGCCAGCTCGGCGCGCGTCGCTTCGGCGGCCAGCTTGCGCGTGCGCTCGCGTACCAGGGCCGAACCGGTGCCGGCCGCTTCCTCCAGCAGCGCCTGGAAGCTCGGCCCCAGCTCGTACTGGTTGACGCCTACGCGCTCAAGCGTGCCTTGCTCGGCCAATTGGCGGATGCGGCGCGTGGAAACTTTCACCAGCGCGGCAAGCTCAACATCGCTCACAATGGTTTCAGGCGTAATGCTCATCGTTCGCCCCGCGCCCGTCGCGCCTGCTCGATCAGGCTGCCGTTGATATCGCCGCGTACTGCGCCCTTCGGCATCGAGCGTTTGCGCTTGCCGTTCAGCTTGCGCTTGCCGGCTGGCTTTTGCGGCACGGCCGGTGCAGGTGCAGGGGCAGCTTCGGCACGGCGTTTAAACAATCGAACCAGGAGCGCCTTCATTCGTCGTCGCTCCCCGTCAGTCGCGCCTGCTGCAGGCCGATTGCCGCGTTGTCCAGTTCGACAGCCAGGCGTCGCAGGCTAACTTGCGCCTGCCGGACAATCGCGCTGTCGGGCCGCGCGACGCTCAACATTTCGCCGTGCGCCAGCAGCGCGCGGGCAATCGTCGCGCATGTGCTCGACGCCGATTGAATTGAATTTTGCGGTGTGCTCATTCTCATATGTGTTAGGACTACATAATGCTGGCGTATTCCCGGCCCGCCAGCAGGCGAGTGAGGCAACCCCGATGCTCAACACGGACGGGGTCAGGCCGTGCCCACGCTCATCGGATCGCGCGTCGTGAGCTGCGCGTCCGCGTATTAACCCGCGCGGCCCGGTTGGAAATTGGTTTGCTGCGCGTCCAGGCCGGCCTTCAGCAGCGCGTTTGCAGCTTGGTTCATCGAAAATCGAACGCCGATCTTGTCGGCCTGCTCGGCCTGCCAGGCTGCGATGCGCTCGATGGTCGGTTGCTCGATTGCGAGCGTGATCGTTTGTCGTTTCGGTCGTTGCGTGCTCATCTGCTCACCAGGTAGTCGCGTAGTTAGTTCGGCCACGGCCGGCTGCTGCAGCGTCTGCGCTCTGCCGCTGCTGCCAGACCGCGACGTGCGCAGAAATCATTTTCTTTGCGCGCGCGCGCTGCGCGTCCGTCAGCATCGGCCAGCCCGACTTCAGCCAGTCATCGGCCTTGTCCAGAAAGAACGAGCCGCGCGCGGTATGCAGCATCAGGCGATCGCCGGGCCACTCCGGATCGTTACTGGCGCGCTCGTACACGCTCGCGCCGCCAATGATGGTCTGCAGCTCCAGCGGCGGCTCATCGCTGACCTGCGCGGCAGCCTTCCGGCCACCGAACAGGTTAAGGATGGCGGTCAGCATCACGCAGCCACTTCCCAGTACGCAGCCGCATCGGGAACCGCCGGGATCATCGACGCGAAGCACGTGACTTCGATATCACCCACCAGGTTCGTGCGCTTCGCGACGATGCGCAGGTCGCTCCAGATCACGACGGCCGAACGTCCGAACGCGCCCACGAACGTCTTTGCGTGCGAACTGGTCAATTCGGCATCGATGCCTTGCACGGCCAGCGTGCCGTCCTGGCGAACCGTCGCGCCAGCGCCTGCCGTACCGACCAGGGCGCGCAGGTTGCCGAACTCCAGATTACGGGCAGCGGCAGCGCCCAGCGAGAACGGGGCCGGCGTCGTGGCATCAATCGCGTCCAGCAGAATCGAATCGGCCAGTTGGCCCAAGCCGCGCAGCACCGATTCCGTCAACTGGCGCCGCAGGAACTCGCCACCAGTGACGGCGCGGTTGTTCGCCCGCGAAATCGTCGTCGTGAATGCATACGACGGCGCAGTCGGCCACGAAACGTTCGCGACGTGCATCGGGATGGCCTGCGATGCGGAGTCGGCGCCATCTGCCACCAGCTGGAACGGCGCGGGGTCCGTGACAGTCACGGCGCCGGCATCTTCCTTGAAGCCGTACAGCGTGTCCGTCCGCTGGCCGTCGATCAGCTTCAGCGTGTCGCGGGGCGTAGCGATCACGATGCGAGCACCCGCAGCGGCGCATCGGCTGTTCGCTTCGATCACGGCACGCGGATCGAGGTGAACAGTCTCACCGGCGGGGCGCTGCGTAAGCGAGTGAATGCCGTTTCCTACCGGGCTGCCGTCCGCGATCAGGTCCATCAGCGAAATCTCGCCAGCGGCGGCAGCAGCTTGACGGATGACGGGACCGGTATCGAACCCCGGCGCAACATGCATCGTTGCGCCCATGGCGCGTTCGGCTGAGTCCAGAATCGAATTCAGCGGGTTGTCAACGATGGCGCGACCTTCTGCGCCACGGCCACGCGTGCCGGCGAAGGCGCGTTCGAATGCGTCGCGGATTTCGCTGTCGCTGAGGTGCGGCATCGGGCGGCTTTCGGGGATCAGGTTTTCGTCCATGTGGTCGGGTGTCCGGTTAGTCATCAACTATCGGTAAGGTGATTTGATAGTCTAGATTCTACTCGCGCAACCGGAAGTTTACAAGCATTTTTGCGGAAAAATCCCTTATTTTTCAATGCGTTAAGCGCGATGATGCGGCGTGATGATGCGTGATCCAGCGTTGTCGTGTGCGTGCAACAGCGGGCCGAACTGG
>NZ_JAGIXF010000068.1:0-35631 GCF_021483755.1 Burkholderia sp. WTPI3
GCTTACCCGTTCGTCGTCGCTGCCGACGCAGGCGCCGGTGCGGCTGCCTTGTCGTAGTCTTCCGTCTGGTCGGGTGCGCGCGGCGTCTCGCCGGCACGCTGGATCCAGCCGCCGCCCAGTGAACGGTACAGGTTGACCAGGTTGGTCCAGCGGGCCAGACGCGCATTGATCAGCGTCTGCTGCGCGTTGTACAGGTCCGTCTGCGCGGTCAGCACCGACAGGTAGCTGTCGACACCGTTCTTGTAACGCAGGTCCGACAGATCGAAACGTCGCTGCTGCGCGTGCTCGTTGCGCTCGAGCGCCGCGATCTCCTGGTCGTACGTGCCGCGTGCGGCCAGCCCGTCAGCCACGTCGCGGAACGCCGACTGGATCGCCTTCTCGTAGTTGGCGATCTCGATGCGCTTCTGCACGTTCGCGAGGTTCAGGTTCGCGATGTTCTGCCCGCCCTCGAAGATCGGCATCGTGATCTGCGGCGCGAACGACCACACCGCCGTGCCGGCCTTGAAGAGGCCGCCGAGCGTCGGGCTGCCGGTGCCGAACGCGCCCGTCAGCGAAATGCGCGGGAAGAACGCCGCGCGTGCCGCGCCGATGTTCGCGTTCGCGGCCAAGAGCGTCTGCTCGGCCTGCATCACGTCCGGACGACGCATCAGCAGGTCCGACGGCAACCCGGCCGGGATGTCCGTCAGCAGGTTCTGCGCGTCGAGCGGCATGCCCGCCGGCAGGTCGTCCGGCAGCGGCTCGCCGATCAGCAGCACCAGATAGTTCAGCGCCTGCGCACGCGCACGCGCCTGCTGCTGCTGGTTCGCGAGCGCCGTCTCGACGACCGTCTGCGCCTGACGCAGGTCGAGCTCGGAGCCCGTGCCGTTGTCGAACTGCAGCTTCGTCAGGTTGTACGAGTCCTGCGCAGTCTTCAGCGTGTTCTCGGTGACCTTCAGCAGATCGTCGGTCGACAGCAGCGTCAGGTATTGATCGGCCACCTGCGACACCAGAGAGATCTCCTGCGCCTGTCGTGCATATGACGTCGACAGGTATTGCGCGAGCGCCTGGTCCTTCAGGCTCTGCACGCGGCCGAACAGGTCGAGCTCCCACGACGCGGACAGGCCGACGTTGTAGGCGCGCGAGATATACGGCGTACCTATCGTCGACAAGCCCTGCGGCACGCGCTGGATGCTGCCTGTACCGGTACCGTCGAGCGTCGGGAACAGGCCCGCGCGCGTGATCTGGTACTGCGCACGCGCCGCCTCGATGTTCAGCACCGACACGCGCAGGTCGCGGTTGTTTTTCAGCGCGATCTCGATCAGCCGCTGCAGGCGCGGATCGACAAAGAACTCGCGCCAGCCGATCGCGGTCGCAGCTTGCCCGTTCGCGCTGCGTGCACCGGAGGCACCCGGCTGCGTCGCATAGACGCCTTCGGCCGGGTACGCCTGCGCGACGGGCGCGTCGGGCCGCTTGTAATGCGGCGCCATCGTGCAGCCCGTGGCAAAGAGCGCGACCGCGATTGCAGTCAAAGCGTGTTTTTGCATCATCACTGTCCCTTGTTGCCTTCGTCGCCGTTGCCCGGCTTCTCTTCGTGGTGCGAGTGCTCCTGAGCCAGGCGCAGTGCCTCGTCGACGTCTTCCTTCTCGCCACTGAAGATCGAACGAATCTTCACGAAGAACATCGGGATCATGAAGATCGCGAGGAACGTCGCCGTGATCATCCCGCCGATCACGCCGGTACCGATCGCGTGCTGGCTCGCCGAACCCGCGCCGTTGCTGATCGCGAGCGGCAGCACGCCGAGAATGAACGCGAGCGACGTCATCAGGATCGGACGCAGCCGCAGGCGCGCCGCTTCCAGCGCGGCCTCGATCGGCCCCATCTTCTCCGTCATCTGCAGTTCGCGCGCGAACTCGACGATCAGGATCGCGTTCTTCGCAGAGAGGCCCACCGTGGTCAGCAGGCCGACCTGGAAGAACACGTCGTTCTCGAGGCCGCGCATCGTCGCGGCGAGCAGTGCGCCGATCACGCCGAGCGGCACCACCATGATCACCGAGAACGGGATCGACCAGCTTTCATACAGTGCCGCGAGACACAGGAACACGACCAGGATCGAGATCGCGTACAGGATCGGCGCCTGCGAGCCCGACTGGATTTCCTGGAACGACAGTCCGGTCCACGAATAGCCGATACCCACCGGCAGCTTCTTCGCGAGCCCTTCCATCGCGGTCATCGCCTGACCGGTCGACTTGCCCGGCGCGGCCTGGCCCTGGATTTCCATCGCGGACACGCCGTTGTAACGCTCGAGCTTCGGCGAACCGTACGTCCAGTGACCGGTCGCGAACGCGCTGAACGGCACCATCCCGCCCGACCCGTTGCGCACGTACCAGATGTTCATGTCCTCCGGCGTCATCCGGAACGGCGCATCCGACTGCACGTACACCTTCTTGATCCGGCCGTCGGTGTCGAGGAAGTTGTTCACGTACTTCGACGCCCACGCGATCGAGAAGGTCTGGTCGATCGCATCCGCGGTCACGCCCAGCGCGTTCGCCTTCTCGCGATCGATGTCGACCTTGTACTGCGGCGTGTCGTTCAGCCCGTTCGGACGCACGCCCTGCAGCGTCGGATCCTTCGAGGCCATCCCGAGCAGCTGGTTACGTGCGGCCATCAGCGCATCGTGGCCAAGACCGGCGTTGTCCGTCAGCTCGAAGTCGAAGCCGGCGGCGGTACCGAGTTCCGGAATCGACGGCGGGTTGAACGGGATCACGATCGCGTCCTTGTAGCCCGCGTAGCGGCCGAACATCCGGCCGATCAGCGCCTGGACCTTCTCGTTCGCATGCTGACGCTGCGAGAAGTCCTTCAGCTTCACGAACACGAGACCCGAGTTCTGACCGCGGCCGGCGAAGCTGAAGCCGTTGACCGTGAACGTCGATTCGACGATGTTCTTCTCGTCCGTCAGCAGGTAGTTGGAAATGTTCGCGAGCGTCTTCGCGGTCGTTTCCTGCGTCGAACCCGACGGCGTCTGCACGATCACGAACATCAGGCCCTGATCTTCATCGGGCAGGAACGACTTCGGCAGGCGCACGAACAGCAGCCCGACCGCGACGATCACGACCAGATAGATGATGAGCCAGCGGCCCGAGCGCTTGATCACGTGGTGCACGCCGACGTGGTACTTGTCGCGGCTGTTGTTGAACGTGCGGTTGAACCAGCCGAAGAAGCCCTTCTTCTCTTCGTGATGGCCTTGCGGGATCGGCTTGAGGATCGTCGCGCACAGTGCGGGCGTCAGAATCAACGCGACCAGCACCGACAGCACCATCGCCGACACGATCGTCAGCGAGAACTGACGATAGATCGCGCCGACCGAACCGCCGGAGAACGCGACCGGCACGAACACCGCCGACAGCACGAGCGCCACGCCGACGAGCGCACCGGTGATCTGGCCCATCGCCTTGCGGGTCGCCTCCCTCGGTGACAGCCCCTCTTCCGCCATCACGCGCTCGACGTTCTCCACCACCACGATCGCATCGTCCACCAGCAGGCCGATCGCGAGCACGAGGCCGAACATCGACAGCGTGTTGATCGAGAAGCCCACCATCGACATGATCGCGAACGTGCCGAGCAGCACCACCGGCACCGCGATCGTCGGGATGATCGTCGCACGCAGGTTCTGCAGGAACAGATACATCACGAGGAACACGAGCACGATACCTTCGAGCAGCGTCTTGACCACTTCCTCGATCGACAGCTTCACGAACGGCGTCGTGTCGTACGGATACTTCACGACGAGGCCGTGCGGGAAGAACGGTGCGAGCTCGTCGATCTTCGCGCGCACGGCCTTCGCGGTCGCGAGCGCGTTGGCGTTGGTCGCGAGCTGGATACCGAGGCCGGCCGTCGGCTGACCGTTGTACTTCGTGTCGAAGTTGTAGTTTTCACCGCCGAGGCCGATCTGCGCGACGTCCTTCAGGCGAACTTGCGAGCCGTCCTGGTTGACCTTCAGCAGGATGTTGCCGAACTGCTCGGGCGTCTGCAGCAGCGTCGATTCGGTGATCGTCGCCTGCAGCACGGTGCCCGGCTTGGCCGGCGTGCCGCCGATCTGGCCGCCCGCGATCTGCACGTTCTGCGCGGTGATCGCGGTCGTCACGTCGACCGGCGTGAGGCCGTAGTTCGTCAGGCGGTTCGGGTCGAGCCAGATCCGCATCGCGTACTGCGAGCCGAACAGCGTGACAGTGCCGACGCCGTTCAACCGGCTGATCGGATCCTGCACGTGCGACGCCACGAAGTTCGCGAGGTCGTACTTGTTCATGCTGCCGTCTTCGGAGTTGAAGGCGAGCACCAGCAGGAAGCTGCTGCTCGACTTCGTCACCTTGAGGCCGAGCTGCTGCACGACCTGCGGCAGAATCGGCGTCGCGAGCGACAGCTTGTTCTGGACCTGAACCTGTGCGATGTCGGCGTTGGTACCCGGTGCGAACGTCAGCGTGATCGTGGCGTTGCCCGAGTCGTCACTCGTCGACGACATGTACAGGAAGTTGTCGAGACCGCTCATCTGCTGCTCGATCACCTGCGTCACCGTGTCTTCCACCGTCTTCGCGGAAGCGCCCGGGTAGTTCGCGGTGATCTGGATCGATGGCGGCGCGATCGTCGGATACTGCGAGATCGGCAGCGTGAAGATCGCCGCAACCCCGGCCAGCATCAGGATGATGGCGATCACCCACGCGAAGATCGGGCGATCGATAAAAAACTTTGCCATGAAACAGGCTCCCTGTTATTGCGCGCTCGACGCAGCGGCGGCGCTTGCCGCAGCAGCACCCGATGCGGCGGCACCCGAAGCGGCTGCGGCGCCGGATCCGGCGGCTGCCGGCGCGGCGGATGCGGCAGCGTCAGATGCTGCGTCCGGTGCCGACAACTGCGCCGGCACGGCCTTCACGGTCGCACCCGGACGCACCTTGTCGATACCCTGCACGATCACGCGGTCGCCCGCCTCCAGACCGCCTTCGACGATCCAGTTCTGACCCTGCATACCGCTCGTCTTCAACGGATGCGGCTCGACCTTGTTGCTCGCATTCACGACCATCGCGATCGCCTGGCCCTTCTGGTCATGCGTGACGCCGATCTGCGGCACCAGGAACGCGTTCTCGTTCACGCCTTCCTCGATCCGTGCCCGCACGAACATCCCCGGCAGCAGCACGCGGCCCGGGTTCGGGAACACCGCGCGGATGGTCACCGAGCCCGTCGTCTGGTCGACCGTCACATCCGAGAACTGCAGCTTGCCCGCTTCCGGATAGGTCTTGCCGTCTTCCAGGATCAGCGACACCTTCGCCGCGCCCGGGCCGGTGGTCTTCAGGCGGCCGCTCTGCACGTCCTGGCGCAGCTTCAGCCCGTCGAGGCTCGACTGCGTCAGGTCGACGTACACCGGGTCGAGCTGCTGCACCGTCGACATCAGCGTCGCCTGACTCGCCTGCACGTAAGCGCCCGGCGTGACCTGCGAAATGCCGACGCGGCCGGTGATCGGCGACACGACATCCGTATAGCCGAGGTTGATCTGCGCGGTGTCGACCGCGGCCTTGCCGGCCGCGACGTCCGCCGCGGCCTGCCCTTGCGTGGCCACCGCGTTGTCGTAGTCCTGCTTGCTGACCGCGTTCGCGGCAACCAGCACCTTGTAGCGCGCGACCAGCGCGTTCTGCGTGACGAGGTTCGCCTGCGCCTTCGCCAGCGTCGCCTTCGCGCTGTTCAGCGCGGCGATGTACGGGGCCGGATCGATCTTGTAGAGGCGCTGGCCAGCCTTCACGTCGCTGCCTTCGGTGAATTCACGGCGCAGCACGATGCCATCGACCCGCGCGCGGACCTGCGCGACGAGGAATGCGCTGGTGCGGCCCGGCAGTTCGGTGAAGACCGGCACGTTTTGCGGCTGGACGGTGACGACGCCGACTTCCGGCGTTTGCGGCGGCGGTGCCGATTCTTTTTTCCCGCACGCGGCCAGGAAAACGGCAGCCGTCGCGACAGTGAGTAAGCGGTATGGAACCCGTTCGACGCGCATGGAGCGACCTCTGTGTATAACCATTGGAATAAGTGCGGTGCCCGAGCGGAACACCACACGGATGCGCCTCGCGGCGCAGATCGAACACCTGAATTACTGGACTGCTGGATACAGCACGTCGGCACGAAACCTCCATGCCGACGAGATGCCGCGCACTGCGGACTGTTACTTGGGCGGGAATCAGCAGAGTGGGATATTAACTGATTGCCACTTGGGTCATTCGATCGTAGGGTGGTATTGTATATACATTCACGAATGTATGTAAAAAGCCCGCTCGCCCGTCGCCGAACGCGCAGTCTTACGAACTATTACCAGTCGCAAGCATAGCCACTCCACGCGATCGCGACGAGGGTTGCAGACCCTATATTCATCTACGATCGACCCATTCAGGCCTGCACATGGTCAGACGCACCAAGGAGGAGGCACTCGAGACGCGCAACCGCATTCTCGATGCCGCCGAACACGTGTTCTTCGAGAAAGGCGTGTCGCACACGTCGCTCGCGGACATCGCCCATCACGCCGGCGTGACGCGCGGCGCGATCTACTGGCATTTCGCGAACAAGAGCGAACTGTTCGACGCGATGTTCGACCGCGTGTTTCTGCCGATCGACGAATTGAAGACGATGCCGCTCGACGCACCGGGCGGCAATCCTCTCGACAAGATCCGCAAGATCCTGATCTGGTGCCTGCTCGGGGTGCAGCGCGACTCGCAACTGCGGCGCGTGTTCAGCATCCTGTTCATGAAGTGCGAATACGTCGCCGATATGGAACCACTATTGCAGCGCAACCGCGCGGGGATGAGCGAGGCGCTGCACGCGATCGACGCCGATCTCGCGGCCGCCGTGCGACTCAAGCTGCTGCCCGAGCGGCTCGACACGTGGCGCGCGACGCTGATGCTGCACACGCTCGTGAGCGGCTTCGTGCGCGACATGCTGATGCTGCCCGACGAAATCGATGCCGAGCAGCATGCTGAAAAGCTCGTCGACGGCTGCTTCGACATGATGCGCTACAGCCCGGCAATGCTGAAAATGGGCGACTGACGCTCGCCCGCCGACGGCGCGATGCGCGCCGTTTCATCGTCATCGGCGGCCGGTCGTCCCGGCCGTGCACGGGAGGCAGCGCCGCGCCGCCCGATCGATTCCCCCGCCCTCGCGATTTGCTCAGGCCGCTTTCGCGCGTTGCGCGCGAGCCCGCCGGTTCGACGCGGCCACCGAATCGCGCCCTGGCATCGCCGCACCGGCGAGTCCGGCGATCCACGCATCGGTCGACATCACCGCCGCGAAATTCGACTGGAACACCACCGTGTACGCCCGGTGAATCTCCTCGGCGCTCACCGCGCCCGCTTCATTCTCGTAAGGCAACGCACCGGTGGCATCCGCCAGGTACTCGACGTTCAACCCCGCGTGCGCCGCGTGATAGACGGTCGATGCGTTGCAGTTGTGCGTCATGTAGCCGGCGACCGCGAGCGTGTCGACGCGGTGCGCAGCGAGCCACGCGGCGAGGTCGGTGCCGGCAAACGCGCTGGCCTGCGCCTTCATGACCAGGTGCGCGTACGGCCGCCCGGCGACGACCGGGTGCAGCGCGACGCCGTCCGTGCCGGGCGCGAAGATCGTCGCGCCGGCCGGCGCGACGTGCTGGACCACGATCACCGGCACGCCGGCCGCGTGCGCGGCGTCGATCGCGCGGCCGATGTTCGCAAGCGATACGTCGACGGGCGGATACTCGATCGGCAGGTTGCCCGTCACGTATTCGTTCTGGACATCGATCGCGATGAGGGCGCGGCGGGAAGCGGAAAACGACGCGGCATTCGACATGGCTGGCTCCGGGTTCGACGGCGCCGCCCCGCTCCGGAACGGAGCGGCCGGCAGCGCGATGCGATGGATTGTCGGATCGTGCCGCGCACGCGGACAGTGGCCCGATTGCCATTCTTCGATAAAATCGGGCCATCGCCATCCCGGAGCCCGCCATGAGCGCCGTTGCGTCGCCCGTTGCCCCTGCCCCGACCGTTGTCGCCGTGATCGCGTACGACGGCATCAGCCCGTTCCACCTGTCGGTGCCGTCCGTCGTGTTCGGCAAGGAGCGCGATGCGGCCGCGACGCCCGCGTTCGAGTTCCGCGTGTGCTCGGCCGAGCGCGGGCCGCTGTCGACGACTGGCGGCTTCACGATCACCGCGCCGTACGGGCTCGATGCGCTCGACGACGCGGACATCGTGATCGTGCCCGCGTGGCGCGATCCGGACGAAGCGCCGCCCGACGCGATGCTGGACGCGGTGCGTAGAGCCGCCGCGCGCGGCGCGCAGCTCGTCGGCCTGTGCCTCGGCGCGTATGTGCTCGCCGCGGCCGGGCTGCTCGACGGGCGGCCGGCCACGACGCACTGGGCGTGGGCCGACGATTTCGCGCAGCGCTTTCCGCGCGTGAAGCTCGATCCCGACGTGCTGTACGTGGACGACGGCAACCTGATGACGTCGGCCGGCACGGCCGCGGGGCTCGACTGCTGCCTGCACGTCGTGCGCCGCCGCTTCGGCTCGGACGCGGCGAACCAGATTGCCCGCCGCCTCGTGATCCCGCCGCACCGTCAGGGCGGACAGGCGCAATACGTGCCGCAGCCGGTCGCCGCGCATCCGCGCGACGCGCGGCTCGCGGCCCTGCTCGACTGGGTGCGCGCGCATCTGGACGTCGCGCACAGCGTCGATTCGCTCGCCGGCCGCGTGCTGATGAGCCGGCGCACGTTCACGCGCCATTTCCGCCAGGCCACCGGCACGACCGTCACCGCGTGGCTGCAGGCGGAGCGGCTCACGCGCGCGCAGCATCTGCTGGAAACGACCGGGCAATCGATCGATGCGATCGCGCAGGCGGCCGGTTACGGGTCGAGCGTGTCGCTGCGCCAGCATTTCGCCGGCGCGCTCGGCACATCGCCATCGGCCTATCGAAAGGAATTTCGCGGCGCCGACGCGCGACGGTAGCGGCCGCCGCGGCAACCGCCGGCAGCCGGCCATGAGGCGGCGCGCTCAGGCGCCGTTGATCCAGCGCGCCGCATAAAGCAGCAGCGCGACGAACACGATGATCGCCGCCCATATCCACACGGGCAGCGGGCCGGATTCGCGATGATGGAGCGCACTGGTGGCGCGACCGCTCAGCGCGCCGCCCAGGTGCGGCGGCAGCGGACGCTTCGTCGCGGCCATGATCGACGTGGGCCGCAGGAATACGTGCTGGCGACGCTGCGTGCCCGAGCGAGCGCGGTTCGGCACGAGTCCGTGCTTCGCCTGCACGACCGCGCAGAATTCGCGGAAGAAATCGTCGGTCCATTCGCGCAGCGCGTTCTCGATCTGCCGCGCCGGCAATTCGGCGAGCGGCCCGCTCGCGGTCGCCCACACCACGTAGTCGATGCGCGTCGCATCGGCGTCATCGTCGTCCGGCAGCAGCATGAGTTCGACCTGGCCGCGCAGCGCACCGAGGCCGTCGGCCCGCGCCTTGAAGTTGAGCACGCGGCGCGGCCGCCCTTCCGCGTCGCCCTGCTCGCCCGCCGAATGAGCACGCACGTCGTAGCGCGCGCGCAGCGGGCCGAGCGGCACCGTGATCGTCAGCGCGAACTCGCCGTGCGGCAGCTTCACGAACGATTCGCAATGGTCGAAGCTCGCCCGCAGCAGCGCGAGATCCTCGAACGCGTCCCGCACGATCGTCGGCGCGAGTGGTACGCGTAACGTGTCGTTCAGTTCCATGATGCCTCCCCGATGAACGCGTACCGCATCAGGATGTCTCGATGAGACTGTCGATCCGTGCGGTGTCGAAGGCAACGTAGTGCGCAAGCGCGGACGCGGCCTCCAACGGTTCCTCGTAACTCCATGCGGCGTTCTCGATCACGCCGTCTTCGGTCTGCAAATCGAAATGCACGGCCTCGCCCCTCAACGGACAGGTCGTCGTGACGCCCGACTTCACGAGCCGGCGCATGTTGACGTCGTCGCGCGGCAGGTAGTGAATGTCCGGCAAGCCCGCTTCGCGCACCGTCAGCGCACCCTGCGAATCGGCATACGTGATGCCGCGATGGATCACCCGCACGCGATGGCGGTTCGGCACGATTTCGAGGCGAGGGGAATCCGACATCGTTTCTCCTTTGGGCGGCCCGGCGGGCAAGCCGGGCGCTGGAAACGAAAAAGCCACGGCACGCAGCCGTGGCTTTCATTATGGGCGAAACTTCGTCCGATTGCGCGACCCCTGACGGGGCCGCGGCCGACAATTTACTGCGCACTCCACTGGAACGCAGCTTTCGCGCCGCCCTTCGGACCGACCGTGACCGCGCGCGACTCGTCGCTGCCCTGGTACGACGCATGGACGGTGTAGTGCCCCGGCGGCAGCTTCACGAGCATGTACGGCCCGCGTGCGTCCGTCTTCAGCACTTCATTGCTCTTGCCGTCGACGATCCGCACGTGGACGTCGGCCAGATATTCACCGCCCTTGCCGGTAAAGCGCAGCGCAAGCGGCCACGCCGCCTCGTTGCGCTCGAATGCCGTCGATTGATCCTTGCCGATGCCGCCTGACACGTAGCTCACATCGCCCTGCTGGCTTGCGGCGGGCAAGCCGTCCGACTGCGCGTACACGCCGGTCGCGGCGGTTGCGAGGCCCGCGGCCAGCGCCGCGGCGACGGCAAATCGGGACACGTTGCGTAGATATTGCATGGCTCTCTCCTTTTGGGTCGGAACACGGCACCACGGGGTCGAACGACGGCGGCGCCCGCCGGGGCCGGCCAGGCCGGCCCGCAACGGCCACCGGTCAGCTCAGGTCGACCGGCACGAAGATCTGTGCATTATCGCGCTGAATCAACAGAGCAAGACTGTTGCCTGCTCCCTTGACCGCATCGCGCAACTGCTCGGGGCTCGTGACCGGGCGGCCGTTGACCGCGAGGATCACGTCGCCGGGCTGAATGCCCGCGCTGGCAGCCGGACCGCCGGCCTGCTGCACGATCAGCCCGTGCGACAGGTTGTCGGCGCTGCGTTCCTGCGGCGTGAGCGGACGCACCGCGACGCCGAGGCGCCCCTGTTCGACCGGGCTGCCGTCGTTCGACGCCAGCTTCGCGTCGCTCATTGCGCCGAGCGTCACGGTGATCGACTTCTTGGCCTTGTCGCGCCACACCTGCAGGTCGGCCTTCGAGCCGGGCTTCAGGTTTGCGATCTGCGCGGGCAGCGACGTGGAATCGGCAACCGGCGACCCGTTCACCGCCAGGATCACGTCGCCCGGCTGCAGGCCGGCCTTCGCGGCCGGGCCGTTCGGGTCGACCGAACTGACGAGCGCGCCGTCCGGCTTCTGCAGCCCGAACGAGCTCGCGAGCGTCTGGTTAAGGCCCTGCACGGCGACGCCGAGGCGGCCGCGGCTCACGTGGCCCGTCTTCACGAGCTCGTCCTTGACCTTGATCGCCTCATTGATCGGGATCGCGAACGACAGGCCCTGGAAGCCGCCCGTCTGCGAGTAGATCATCGAGTTGATGCCGATCACCTCGCCTTGCAGGTTGAACAGCGGGCCGCCCGAGTTGCCCGGGTTCACCGGCACGTCGGTCTGGATGAACGGCGTGTAGTTCTCGTCGGGCAGCGCGCGCGACTTCGCGCTGATGATGCCGGACGTAACCGTGTTGTCGAAGCCGTACGGCGAACCGATCGCGACGACCCACTGGCCGACCTTGCTCTGCGCCGGATCGCCGATCTTCACGATCGGCAGGCCGCTCGCGTCGATCTTCAGCACCGCGACGTCGGACTGCTTGTCGGAGCCGACGACCTTCGCCTTGTACTCGCGCTTGTCGGTCAGCTTGACCGTCACGACGTTTGCGCCGTCGATCACGTGCGCGTTGGTGAGGATGTACCCGTCGGGGCTGATGATGAAACCCGAGCCGAGGCTCGCGCTCGGCTGGTCGTCCGGCTGCGCGTCGCCGCCCATGCCCGGCACCTGGCCGTAGAAGTGCTTGAAGAACTGGTAGAACGGGTCGCTCGGGTCCATCGGCAACTGCGGCTGCTGCACGCGTCGCGACACCTGCTTCACGACGTGCTTCGCGCTGATGTTCACGACGGCCGGGCCGTAGGTTTCGACCAGTCCGGAGAAATCGGGAATGCCGGTCTTCGCCGCAGCCTCGGCCGGCATCAGCGCGGCCGCCTGCGCGGGCGTGATGATCTGCGGATCGGCACGGCGGGTGCCTGCGACATAGCCGGCGGACAGGGCGGCCGCCACGGCGACCGCGACGGCACCGCGCGCAAGGAATCGGGTATTCATCGTAGGACCTCCTCTTTGTTAGGACGCAGCGTAACGACCCTGACTTAAAAGAGGCTTAATCGGCCTTAAGCGGGGCTTAAGCCGGTCGACGCCGGACCACCGCCGCCGTTCTTCAGACGGATTCGGGCGCCGGCGCGGGGATCTCGGCGTCGCGGAACACGACGCTCACGAGCAGGCCGCCCGCGGCCGCGTCGCCGAGCGACACCGTCGCGCCTTGCTGTGCCGCAACGCGCTTGACGATCGCGAGCCCGAGCCCGCTTCCCGACACGTCGGCGCGCGCCCGCGCCGAGCTGTCGCGGTAGAACCGGTCGAACACGCGCTCGCGCTCGTCGGCCGGGATGCCGGGCCCGCTGTCGCCGATCTGCACACAGGTGCGGCCGGCCGCGTCGCGCAGCAGCGATACGTCGATGCGGCCGCCGTCGGGCGTGTACTTCACCGCATTGTCGAGCAGGTTGCCGAACATCACGCGCAGCGCGCCGATGTCGGCGACGACGGTTGCCGCACGCGTCTCCTCGAAGCCGAGATCGATGTCGTGCCGCTGCGCGAGCGGCGCATGCGCGGCCACGCATTCGGCGAGCAGCGCCTGCAGGTCGACCGGCTCGCGCATCGTGGCGCCGTCGGGTTCGGCGCGCGCCAGCGCGAGCAACTGCTCCGCGAGACGCGTCGCACGTGTGACACCGTCCTGCAGATCGGCGACCGCCTCGCGGCGCGACGCATCGTCCTTCGCACGCGCGACGAGCTGCGCCTGGATCTGCACGGCCGCGAGCGGCGTGCGCAGTTCGTGCGCGGCATCGGCCACGAATGCCTTCTGCGTGTCGAGCGCCGCCGACAGCCGCGCGAGCAGCCCGTTCAGCGCGCGCACGAGCGGCTGCACCTCGAGCGGCAGGCGCGCATCGGGCAATGGATCGAGCGCCTCAGGCCGGCGTGCCTCGACCGCGCGCGTCACGCGCGCGAGCGGCGCGAGCCCGCGCCCGACGATCATCCAGACGGCCGCGCCGAGGAACGGCAGCAGCACGATCAGCGGCCACAGCGTACGCAGCGCGACGTTCGCCGCGAGCCGGTTGCGCACCGACAGCGGCTGCGCGAGCTGCACGACGTTGTCGCCGACGATCGCACCGTACACGCGCCATTCACCGCGATCGGTGCGCTCGGTCGAGAAACCCAGCTCCGCGCGCGGCGCGATCGGCGCGCGCGGATGCGAGAAGTACATCAGCACGCCGTTGCGATTCCAGATCTGGATCACGATGCCTTCGTCGCCGTTGGTGCGCGAGCCGAACACCTGCGAGAACGGCTCGGACGGCAGCGCCGCCGCGATTTCCTGCAGTTGGTAGTCGAACAGCTCGTTCGCCTCGGCGAGCGCCTGCCGATAGATCAGCCAGCCCGCGATGCCCACGCCCGCGACGACGATCGCGAGCAGCCAGATCAGCAATTGATGACGAATCGACCGCACGCGTCAGCTTTCCTTGACGACCATGTAGCCGAGCCCGCGCACGTTGCGGATCAGGTCCGAACCGAGTTTCTTGCGCAGCGCATGAATGTAGACCTCGACCGTGTTGCTGCCGATCTCCTCGCCCCAGCCGTACATCTTCTCCTCGAGCTGGCTTTTCGACAGCACCGCGCCGGGCCGCGCGAGCAGCGCCTCGAGCAGCGCGAACTCGCGCGCGGACAGCGCGACGGGCGCGCCATCGAGCGTCACCTGGTGCGACGCGGGATCCAGCGTGAGCGCGCCGTGGCGGATCAGCGACTCGCTGCGCCCCGCCTGGCGACGGATCAGCGCACGCATCCGCGCGCCGAGCTCGTCGAGATCGAACGGCTTGACGAGGTAATCGTCGGCGCCGGCGTCGAGCCCCTTCACGCGATCGGCGACCGCGTCGCGCGCGGTAACGATCAGCACCGGCAGCGACAGCCCGCGCGCGCGCAGCGTGCGCAGCACGTCGATGCCGTCGCGCCTGGGCAGGCCGAGATCGAGCAGCAGCAGGTCGTACGTCTCGCCGCCGAGCGCGGTGAGCGCCGCGTCGCCGTCCTGCACCCAGTCGACCGCGAAGCCGTCGGAGCGCAGCGCCTTGCGCACGCCCTCCGCGATCATCCGGTCGTCTTCGACAAGCAGAATGCGCATCGGAACAGGAGTCCATGGGACGAGTGAAACATGGCGCCCATTGTAGCGCCGCGAATTGCCGGCGCTCCTTGCAATGCAACAGAAAGGCGGATTGCAAGGGACGTGTGCGGACTTGTCTCTACAATGTGCGCTCCGGCGCCGCGCGCGCCCTGCCCGAGTTTCGTGCTTTTCCCGTATTCGCTCATGCCGATTTCCGATCTTTCCGCCCGGTTCACGCCCCGCGCCCGCCTTTGCCTGCGCACCGCTGCCGTCGTCGCCACCTGCGCGGCCCTTGCCTTCGCACCGTCCGCGCAAGCCCGCAAGAAGTCACATAAGGAAGCGCACAAGAGCGTCGTCGTGTCGCCGGCCGCACGCGCGGCCGGCCTGCCGGCGTCCGTGCTCGTTGCGCTGCAGCGCGCGAAGGTGCCCGCGTCCGCGATGAGCGTCGTCGTCGAGCGGGTCGGCAACCCCGAGCCGCTGATCGCGTGGAATGCGAGCCGGCCGATGATGCCGGCGTCGACGATGAAGCTCGTCACGACCTTCTCCGGCCTGTCGATCCTCGGCCCCGACTTCCGCTGGCGCACCACCGCGTATGCGGACGGCCCGGTCGATCCGGACGGCACGCTGCAGGGCAACCTGTACATCAAGGGCACCGGCGATCCGAAGCTCGTGCCCGAGGAACTGATCGACCTCGTCGACAAGATCCGCAAGGCCGGCATCAAGCGCGTGGCCGGCGGCCTCGTGCTCGACAAGAGCTATTTCGCCGCGTCGACGCGCGACCTGCCGTCGTTCGACGACGACGTGAGCGCGCCGTACAACGTCGGCCCCGATCCGCTGCTATACGCGTTCAAGGCCGTGTCGTTCACGGTCACGCCGGGCGACGACGGCAAGGTGGCCGTCGACGTGCTGCCACCGCTCGCCGACCTGTCGATCGACAACCAGTTGCATGAGGGCAAGGGCTCGTGCGGGGCGGCCGCGGAGGCCGCGCGCCCGACGCTGTCGACCGGCACGGGCGGAATCATGACGGCATCGTTTGCCGGCGACTATCCGCTGCGCTGCGGCGCGCATACGACCAACCTCGCGATCCTCGATCACACGACGTTCTTCGCGCGCGGCTTCCTCGCGCTGTGGCAGCAGGACGGCGGCACGATCGCGGGGCCGGTCAGCGAAGGCAAGGTGCCGGGCAACGCACGTCCGGTCGCCGTGCATCAAAGCCCCGTGCTCGGCAACATCGTCTACGACATCAACAAGTTCAGCAACAACGTGATGGCGCGCAACCTGTTCCTGACGATCGGCGCGGTTGCCGGCAGGCCGCCCGCGACACCGGAACAGTCGAGCCGCGTGGTGCACGCGTTCCTGCAGAAGAACGGCATCGCGATGCCCGACCTCGAGCTCCAGAACGGCTCGGGCCTGTCGCGCGACGAGCACGTGAGCGCGCTGTCGCTCGCCGCGCTGCTGCAGGCCGCGAACGCGAGCCCCGTCGCACAGGCGTTCGTCGATTCGCTGCCGATCGCCGGCATCGACGGCACGATGAAGAACCGCCTGACCAACGCCGGCGTGCTCGGCAACGCGCACATCAAGACCGGTACGCTGCGCGACGTGCGCGCGATTGCGGGCTACGTGGCGGGCACCGACGGCCAGAGCTACATCGTCGTCAGCTTCATCAACGACGATCACGCCGAAGCCGCGCGCGCCGCGCACGACACGCTGCTCGAATGGATCTACGCCGGCGCGCACTGACGCTGCGTCATCGGCTCGCGCCGGCGACGGCGCGGCACCTCACCCCGGGGCCCGGCAGGCAATCTGCCGCCACCCCGTCTCCCGCCGAATCGGCGCGCGCGGTTTGAAACGGCCACCGTCGCCGGTGCGCCGCAGCCCGCGCGCCGGCCCTGCACGAAAAACGGGGCCATACCGCCCGCGCCCGCGCCGCGCGGCTTCCGTAGAAACCCTGTCCTCAGAGGGAACCCTCTACGCTCCCCCCTCGCCTAGCGCGTGGCGATTGCGTAGGCTGTTGGCCTGATCGATATCTACAACGGGCCACGCGCCCGGCCTCACGGCTTGCAGGGGAAAGGAGGAGACACGTCCATGCGATTCGACGTCGAATTGCTTCTGCTCGCGCTGGCGCCCGTCTTCCTGCTCTGCATCGGCTGGGAGGCCTGGCACCTCGCCCGCACACGTGCGCAGGACCATGTCTATGCGTGGCGCGACACGCTGTGCAACGCGGCGCTCGCGCTGATGCACCAGGGCGCCGATAAGCTCGCGTGGCTGTTCGTGATCCCCGTTTATGCGTACTGCTACACGCATTTCCGGCTGTTCACGTGGCACGACGGCTGGCTGTCGTTCGCCGTGCTGTTCGTCGGGCAGGACCTGCTCTACTATGTGTTCCACCGCGCGAGCCATCGCGTGCGCTGGCTGTGGGCCGCGCACGTCGTGCACCACTCGTCCGAGCGAATGAATTTCTCGACCGCGTTCCGGCAGAGCCTGATGTATCCCGTCGCCGGCATGTGGGTGTTCTGGCTGCCGCTGGCGTTCCTCGGCTTTCCGCCGCAGCAGATCGTCGGCGTCGTGCTGATCAATCTCGCGTTCCAGTTCTTCGTGCACACGCAGGCGATCGGCAAGCTCGGCTGGCTCGAATACGTGCTCAACACGCCGTCGATCCATCGTGCGCATCACGCGCGCAATCCGCGCTACATCGACCGCAATTACGCAGGTGTCCTCGTGATCTGGGATCGCCTGTTCGGCAGCTACGTCGAGGAATCGCCCGACGACCCGCCGCAATACGGAATCGTCGAGCCGCTGGGCTCGAACAACCCGCTCGTCGCGACGTTTCACGAGTGGGTGTCGATGGCGGCCGACGCGTTACGCGTCGAAGGATGGCGCAACAAGCTGCGCGCGATTTTCGGCCCGCCCGAATGGGCGAGCGCTTATCATGCGCAAATCGCCGAGGCCGCAAACCACGATCCGCGTACCACGCCGCTTGCGGCCGTGCGCGACCAATAAACCGCTTCAGCCAACGGCCGCCGCGCAGTCTGGACCTGAGCAGGCACGCGGCAGATGCACGACACATCCAGGCCATATCAACGAGGAGATCCATCGATGCAATCACAACAACGCACCCCGTCACACAACCGGCAACGCCTGCTGCGCACTGCGCAGGTCGCGCTCGCGGGCGCCGCGCTCGCATTGCTCGCCGCATGCGGCGGCGGCGACGACAACAACAGCAGCGCATCGAATACGCCGCCGTCCGGCGTGCAGATGCAGATCGTCTCGTTCGGCGACAGCCTGTCGGACGCCGGCACCTACTCGCAGATCAAGCTCGGCTTCGGCGGCGGCCGCTTCACGACCAACCCCGGCCAGGTATGGACGCAGGACGTCGCGCAGTACTACGGCGACACGCTGCAGCCCGCAAACCAGGGCGGCTTCGGCATTCCGCTGCAGGCCACGGGCGGCCTCGGCTATGCACAGGGCGGCTCGCGCGTGACGCTGCAGCCGGGCATCGGCCACGCGGATGCGAGCGTTGCGAACGCGGACTACGCACAGGCGACCACGACGCCGATCGCAGACCAGGTCAAGCAGTACCTGTCGCAGCACGGCAGCTTCAACGTAGGCCAGATCGTGCTGATCAACGGCGGCGCGAACGACATCTTCTATCAGGCGCAAGTCGCGCAGGCGCAAGGCAACACGCAGGCCGCCCAGCTCGCGGCCGCACAGGCGATCGGCCTGGCCGCGCAACAGCTCGCCGCGCTCGTCCAGCAGATCGTCGCGTCCGGCGCGACGCACGTGTTCGTCGCGAACGTGCCGGACATCGGCGGCACGCCGCTCGCGCTGCAGGGCGGCACGCAGGCCGTGTTCACGCAACTGTCGGGGTTGTTCAACCAGACGCTGGTCGGCACGCTGGCCGCGCTGAAGGTCGACACGACGAAGTATGCGGTGGTCGATTCGTTCACGTGGCAAGACGGCATCGCGGCCAACTACCAGGCGAACGGCTTCACCGTGTCGAACACCGACACTGCCTGCAACCTGAAGGCGATGGTCGCGGCGGCGACGCAATACGGCGTCGCGGACGCGAGCGCTTTCGGCTCGTCGCTGTTCTGTTCGCCGCAGACCTACACGACCGCCAACGCGGACCAGACCTACATGTTCGCCGACACGGTCCACCCGACGACGCACCTGCACGCGCTGTTCGCGCAGTACGTCGAGAAGCAGATCGCGGCATCGGGCGTGGGCAAGTAAGCCGCCGGCCGCACGCGCAAACGAAAACGCCCGACCGGTTCGCCGGTCGGGCGTTTTTTGTTCGTGGCCGGTCGAGACCGGCTGCGTCAGTCGCGCGCTTCGAATGCCGCGGCCGCACGGCCGAGGCGATCGTTGACCGCGATCCACTCGACGGTCTCGGGCAGCTTCTCGACGAGAATGCGGGCGACCTGCGCACGGTCGAGCGCACGCAGCATGCCGTACAGATCGCGCGCATAGGCCTGCGGATCTTCCGGCGCCGCGACGAAATGCACGCCGTCGGCCTGCGCCCAATGCCCCGCGCGCGATGCGCGTGCGACCAGCGCGACGCGTTCGCCGTCGGTCTGCGCGGCCGCGAGCAGCGCCTCGAGCGCATCGAACGGCAGCAGCGCAAGCGGCGTGCGCGGCGCGTAATGCGCCTTCAGCGTGCCGGACGCGCGCGGTGCGGTCGCGTCGCTGCCGTCGGGCAGTTGCGGCGCGCGGCCGAGCACGTCGGCAATCTGCTGCGGCGTCACGTGGCCCGGGCGCAGCAGCGCCGGGAAGCCGCGCGACAGATCGAGAATCGTCGACTCGATGCCGACTTCCGATGCACCGCCGTCGAGCACGTGCACCGTGTCGCCGAATTCGTCGCGCACGTGCTGCGCAGTGGTCGGGCTCACATGCCCGAACCGGTTCGCGGACGGCGCGGCCACACCGCCGTGGCCGCCGCGCCGCGCGCTGAACGCGGCCAGCAGCGCCTGCGCGACCGGATGCGACGGGCAGCGCAGCCCGACCGAATCCTGCCCGCCGCTCACGGCGTCCGGAATGCGCGCATGGCGCTTCAGGATCAGCGTCAGCGGACCCGGCCAGAATGCATCAATCAGCGCCTGCGCATCGGCGGGCAGGTCGGCGGCCCAGTAGCCCGGATCGCCGCCGGGCGGCAGATGCACGATCACCGGATGGTTCGCGGGGCGCCCTTTCGCCGCGTAGATGCGCGCGACGGCCTCGGGGTTCGCCGCATCGCCACCGAGCCCGTAGACGGTTTCGGTCGGGAATGCGACGAGTTGCCCAGCGTCGAGCAGCGCGGCGGCCGCGTCGATCTGTGCAGGCGTCACGCCATTCGGGAGATCGATGGACATCGGCCTGCGCCTCAGTCGAGCGGCACGCGCAGCAGCTGCGCGCACGCGGTGGCCGCGGCGACGGCTTCATCGCGCGTCTCGGCCGTGAAGTTCACGTGGCCCATCTTGCGGCCGACGCGCGCTTCTTCCTTGCCGTACAGATGCAGGTGCGCGGCCGGCATCGCGGCGACGGTGTCCCACGGCGGCGTGACGGCTTCGGCCGCACCGTTCGGGAACCACACGTCGCCGAGGATGTTGAGCATCGCGGCCGGCGAATGCTGGCGCGGGTTGCCGAGCGGCATGCGCGTCATCGCGCGCACCTGCTGCTCGAACTGGCTCGTTGCGCACGCATCGACCGTGTAGTGGCCGGAGTTGTGCGGGCGCGGCGCCATCTCGTTCGCGACGAACGAGCCGTCTTCCAGCACGAAGAATTCGACGCACAGCACGCCGACGTAGCCGAGCGTATCGGCGATCCGCACGGCCGCCTGCTGCGCTTCTTCGACGCGCGCGGCATCGGCGGCCGGCGCCGGCACGATCGTCAGCGCGAGGATGCCGTTGTGGTGCACGTTCTGCGCGAGCGGGAACGCGGCCGAGCGGCCGTCCGCGCCGCGCGCGATCAGCGCCGACACTTCGTATTTCAGCGGCAGGCGCTTTTCCAGCACGCACGCCACGCCGCCCAGCGCCGCATGGGCATCGCGCGCTTCCTGCGCGGTGCTCACGCGCACCTGGCCCTTGCCGTCGTAGCCGAGCCGTGCCGTCTTCAGGATGCCCGGCAGCACCGCGTCGAGCGCGGCATCGTCGAGCGCGGCGAGCGCCGCGGCCGATTCGATCACGACGTGCGGTGCGACCGGCACGCCCGACGCCTCGATGAAACGCTTCTCCGCGATCCGGTCCTGCGCGACCGCGACGCAGCGGCCCGCCGGCGCGACGAACGTCGTGCGCGCGAGGAAATCGAGGCTCGCGGCCGGCACGTTCTCGAATTCCGTCGACACGGCATCGCACAGTTCCGCCAGCTCGGCGAGTGCGGCTTCGTCGTCGTAGGCTGCGCGCAGGTGACGGTCGGCGACCGCGCCGGCCGGGCTCGCCGGATCGGGATCGAGCACGGCGACGCGATAGCCCATCGACTGGGCGGCAAAGCAGAACATGCGGCCGAGCTGGCCACCGCCGACCATGCCAAGCCACGCGCCGGGCAGGATCGGGGAAACGGAATCAGGAGTTGCGGTCATGTCAGTGATCGGTCGCGGCGGGCGCTGCCCGCCGCAGTGAGAGGGTCAGGCGGCCGCGATGCGCGGCCTCCGGTGCCGTCATTCCAGCGGCGGCAGCACCATCGCGTGCGCGGCTTCGTTCTGGCGCACGCGGAACGCGGCGAGCCGGTTCGCGTAGTCGACCGACGTGACGGACAGGATCGACACCGCGAACAGCGCCGCATTCGCGGCGCCGGCCTCACCGATCGCGAACGTCGCGACCGGCACGCCCTTCGGCATCTGGACGATCGAGTGCAGCGAATCGACACCCTTCAGGTACTTGCTCGCGACCGGCACGCCGAGCACCGGCACCGTGGTCTTCGCGGCCAGCATGCCGGGCAGGTGCGCGGCGCCGCCGGCGCCCGCGATGATCGCGCGCAGCCCGCGCTCGCGCGCCTTCTCCGCGTAATCGAACATCTCGTCGGGCATCCGGTGCGCGGACACGACCTTCGCTTCGTACGGCACGCCGAATTCCTGCAGGATCGCGACCGCGTTCTTCATCACGTCCCAGTCGGAACTCGAGCCCATCAGCACGCCGACGAGCGGCGCGCTGTGCGTGTGGGCGGTCTGGACTTCACTCATTTCGCACGTTCCTTCTGTCAGGCAAGCGGCTGGCCGGTGATGCGCTCGAGCGCTTCCTGGTACTTCGCAGCCGTCTTCTCGACGACGTCGGCCGGCAGCGCCGGCGCCGGTGCGGTCTTGCCCCACGGCTGCGCTTCGAGCCAGTCGCGCACGAACTGCTTGTCGAACGACGGCGGGTTCGTGCCGACCTGGTACTGGTCGGCCGGCCAGAAGCGCGACGAATCGGCCGTCAGCACTTCGTCCATCAGGTACAGCTTGCCGTGGTTGTCGAGACCGAATTCGAACTTCGTGTCGGCGATGATGATGCCGCGCGTCGCAGCGTAGTCGGCCGCTTCCTTGTACAGCTTGATCGAGATGTCGCGGATCGTCGCGGCCAGCTCGGTGCCGATGCGGCGCTCGGTTTCCTCGAACGTGATGTTCTCGTCATGCTCGCCGAGCTCAGCCTTCGCGGCCGGCGTGAAGATCGGCTCCGGCAGCTTCTGCGCGTTCTGCAGCCCTTCCGGCAGTTGCACGCCGCACACCGCGCCCGACGCCTGGTATTCCTTCCAGCCGCTGCCGGCCAGGTAGCCGCGCACGACTGCCTCGATCATGATCGGCTCGAGGCGCTTGACGACCGCCGCGCGGCCCTTGACCTGCTCGACCTCGTCGGCCGCGACGACCGCTTCCGGCGCGTCGCCTGTCAGGTGGTTCGGCACGATGTGCGCGAGCTTGTCGAACCAGAAGTTCGCCATCTGGTTCAGCACGCGGCCCTTGTTCGGAATCGGCTCGCCCATGATCACGTCGAATGCCGACAGACGGTCGGTCGTGACGATCAGGAGCTTGTCGTTGCCGACCGCGTAGTTGTCGCGGACCTTGCCGCGACCGAGGAGCGGCAGCGAGCGGAGCGTGGATTCGTAGAGGGTAGACATCGTCTTTTCGCAGATAAGGAGCCAAACAAAAAGGGAAACGCCGTTCCCCGCGGCAGGCGGGAACGGCGGTCTTGCAATACGTCGGCGAACCGGCCGGGACGACGCCCGGGCGGTTGCCGGCCGGCCCTCGTTCGGCCGGACGGAACGGCTGCCCGGGGCCGGATCGGATCCGGCAACCGGGCTGCCCGCCCCTGCCCGATGACGGAATCGGGCAGCATCGGGCGGGGCAATCGTACTACAGTCTTAGCGCACGACCTGCGCGAGCGCGCCGGACTTGTACTGCTCGGCGATCTTGTCGAGCGACACCGGCTTGATCTTGCCGGCCTGGCCTTCACAACCGAACGCGAGGTAGCGGTCGACGCAGACCTTCTTCGCCGCTTCGCGTGCGGGCTTCAGGTAGTCGCGCGGATCGAACTTGCCCGGGTTCTCGAACATGTAGCGGCGGATCGCGCCGGTGATCGCGAGACGCAGGTCGGTGTCGATGTTGATCTTGCGCACGCCGTGCTTGATGCCTTCCTGGATTTCCTCGACCGGCACGCCGTAGGTTTCCTTCATGTCGCCGCCGAATTCGCGGATCTCGGCCAGCAGTTCCTGCGGCACCGACGACGAACCGTGCATCACCAGGTGCGTGTTCGGAATACGCGCGTGGATTTCCTTGATGCGCTGGATCGACAGGATGTCGCCCGTCGGCTTCTTCGAGAATTTGTACGCGCCGTGCGACGTACCGATCGCGATTGCGAGCGCATCGCACTGCGTGAGCTTCACGAAGTCGGCGGCCTGCTCCGGATCGGTCAGCAGCTGCTCGCGGGTCATCGTGCCTTCCGCGCCGTGACCGTCTTCCTTGTCGCCCTTCATCGTCTCGAGCGAGCCCAGCACGCCGAGTTCGGCTTCGACCGTCACGCCGATCGAGTGCGCCATTTCGACGACCTTGCGCGACACGTCGACGTTGTACTCGTACGACGCAACCGTCTTGCCGTCGGCTTCGAGCGAGCCGTCCATCATGACGCTCGTGAAACCGCTGCGGATCGCGGCCATGCAGACTGCCGGCGACTGGCCGTGATCCTGGTGCATCACGACCGGGATGTGCGGATACGACTCGACCGCCGCTTCGATCAGGTGGCGCAGGAACGGCTCGCCCGCGTACTTACGCGCGCCGGCCGATGCCTGCATGATCACGGGCGCGCCGACCTGGTCCGCCGCCGCCATGATCGCCTGGACTTGTTCCAGGTTGTTCACGTTGAAGGCCGGCAGGCCGTAACCGTGCTCTGCCGCGTGGTCCAGCAATTGACGCATTGATACGAGAGGCATTGTGGAACTCCTTGGAATGAAAACCGGTGCGCCCTGACGCCGGCGCGGCGCTCGCTCCCTGCAAAACCGGGGTGGCGCGGCACGGCTGAGCGTCGAATAGCCGCATTTTATCGCGAAGCGCCTCCGATTCCGACCGCCAGACGGCGCGCACTCGCAATTTGTTACCTTCGCACGGCACAATCCGGGCAAAAAACAGAAAAAAAGCCGCGCGAGGTGTCGTACCCCGCGCGGCTTTCGATCAAAAACGGTGCCCGATCAGCTCGGGCGAGCAGCCGGCCGATCGACCGGCCGGTGGCACCCCGACGCTCAATAATGCTCGCCGACGCGCACGATCTTCAGCGTGTTGGTGCCGCCCGCCTGCCCCATCGGTTCGCCGACGGTCAGCACGACCATGTCGCCGTGCTGCACGTAGCCCTGCTTGACGACGATCTCGAGCGCGGCCTGCAGCGCCGAGTCGCGGTCGCTGTTGAAGTCGACGTGCAGCGGCGTCACGTTGCGGTACAGCGCCATCGTGCGTTCGCTGCCGACGCGCGGCGTCAGCGCGAAGATCGGCACGTGCGTGTAGTGACGCGACATCCACAGCGCGGTCGCGCCCGATTCGGTCAGCGCGATGATCGCCTTCGCGCCCAGGTGGTAGGCGGTGAACAGCGCGCCCATCGCGATCGACTGGTCGATCCGCGTGAACGTGCGGTCGAGGAAATCCTTGTCCAGCTCGACTTCTTCGGACTTTTCAGCCTCGACGCACACGGCCGCCATCGTTTCGATCGTGACGACCGGGTACTTGCCGGCGGCCGTCTCGGCCGACAGCATTACCGCGTCGGTGCCGTCGAGCACCGCGTTCGCGACATCCGATACTTCCGCGCGGGTCGGCACGGGCGCGTGGATCATCGATTCCATCATCTGCGTCGCGGTGATCACGAGCTTGTTCGACTCGCGCGCCATCCTGATCATCCGCTTCTGCAGCGCCGGCACCGCCGCGTTGCCCACTTCCACCGCGAGGTCGCCGCGCGCGACCATGATGCCGTCGGACGCGTCGAGAATGCTCTGCAGCGCCGGAATCGCTTCCGCGCGCTCGATCTTCGCGATCATCTTCGGCTTGATGCCGTACGGCGCGCCCGCGATATTCGCGAGCTGGCGCGCCATTTCCATGTCGGTCGCGTTCTTCGGGAACGACACCGCCACCAGATCGGCACCGAGCGACATCGCCGTGCGGATGTCTTCCATGTCCTTCGCGGTCAGCGCGGGCGCCGACAGGCCGCCGCCCTGGCGGTTGATCCCCTTGTTGTTCGACAGTTCGCCGCCCACCTTGACGATCGTGTGGATCTCGTCGCCGAGCACGCGCTCGACGGTCAGCACGATCAGGCCGTCGTTCAGCAGCAGCAGGTCGCCCGGCTTCAGGTCACGCGGCAGCTCCTTGTAGTCGAGGCCGACCCGCTCGTCGTTGCCGAGCTCGCAGCCCGCGTCGAGGATGAAGGCCTGGCCCGGCACGAGCGTCGTCTTGCCGTTCTCGAACTTGCCGACGCGAATCTTCGGGCCCTGGAGGTCGGCCATGATCGCGATCTCGCGGCCGACCTTGCGGGCGGCCTCGCGCACCATTTCGGCGCGCTGGCGGTGATCGTCGGCCGTGCCGTGCGAAAAATTGAGCCGCACGACGTCGAGGCCCGCCTGCATCATCTGCAGCAGAATCTCCGGCGAACTGGAAGCCGGGCCGATCGTGGCGACTATCTTGGTGGCGCGCTGCATGAAACTCCTCATCTGGATCAAGGTGGATGCGCTGGGTGAAACGCTGCGAGAGCCGGAGTCGGCAGGCCCAGCGGCGGCCGTTCCGGGGGGCGTGCCGGTACTTGCGTCCGGCATCGCTTTGTTCTGAATCTCGTGGTGCTGCACGGCCGCGTCGCCGGCGGCCGCCGGTGCGCGCGGGGCTGAGTTCGCCCGCGCGGGCGCGCGTTTGCGCTTGCCCGCGCCGGCCGGCTGCTCCGCTTTCGCGGAGCGCACGGCCTTGGTCAACCCTGCGCGCGCCGCCACGCTCAGGCCGCCCGCGTTTCGAGCACTTCCACTGCCGGCAGCTTCTTCCCCTCGAGGAACTCGAGGAAGGCGCCGCCGCCCGTCGAGATGTAGCTGACCTGGTCGTGGATGCCGTACTTCGCGATGGCTGCGAGCGTGTCGCCGCCGCCCGCGATCGAGAACGCGGACGATTTGGCGATCGCTTCGGCGAGCGTCCTGGTGCCGTTGCCGAACTGGTCGAATTCGAATACGCCGACCGGACCGTTCCACACGATCGTGCCGGCCTTCTCGAGCTGGCTGGCGAGTGCCTTGGCCGTATCCGGGCCGATGTCGAGGATCATGTCGTCCGCTTCGATGTCGGCAACCTGCTTCACCGTGGCCACGGCCGTCGGCGAGAATTCCTTGGCCGTCACGACGTCGGTCGGGATCGGCACCGACGCGCCGCGCTCGCGCGCTTCGTCGATGATCGCCTTCGCCTCGGCGACGAGATCGGCTTCCGCGAGCGACTTGCCGATCGGCAGGCCGGCCGCGAGCATGAACGTGTTGGCAATGCCGCCGCCGACGATCAGCTGGTCGACCTTCCCGGCCAGCGACTTGAGAATGGTCAGCTTGGTCGATACCTTCGAACCCGCGACGATCGCGACCAGCGGACGCGCCGGGTTGCCGAGCGCCTTGCCGAGCGCATCGAGTTCGGCGGCCAGCAGCGGGCCCGCGCACGCGACCGGCGCGTACTTCGCGATCCCGTGGGTGGTCGCTTCCGCGCGGTGCGCGGTGCCGAACGCGTCGTTCACGTACACGTCGCAGAGCTTCGCCATCTTCTGCGCGAGGTCGTCCGAATTCTTCTTCTCGCCCTTGTTCACGCGGCAGTTCTCGAGCAGCACGACCTGGCCCGGCGCGACGTTCACACCGTTCTCGACCCAGTTCGAGACGAGCGGCACATCGCGGCCGAGCAGTTCGGCGAGGCGCTTCGCGACCGGCGCGAGCGAGTCTTCCGGCTTGAATTCGCCTTCGGTCGGACGACCGAGGTGCGACGTGACCATCACGGCCGCGCCGGCGTCGAGCGCGGCCTGGATGGCCGGCACGGACGCGCGCACGCGCGTGTCTTCGGTGATGTTGCCGTGATCGTCCTGCGGGACGTTCAGGTCGGCGCGGATGAACACCCGCTTGCCGGCGAGCTGGCCGGCGGCGATCAGGTCGGTAAGACGCTTGACTTGGCTCATGTTGAACAGATTGAAGTAGTGGATGGGGAAAGGGGGTTCACGCTGAACGTGCGCGGGCTGCCGCGAAAGGGCGCCGGATGCGGCCGTGGCTGGCGGTTCGCATGACGCGCACGGGTAAAAAATCTCGAACGGGCATTCTAGCCGATCCACCCGGCAGACTGACCCGCGCGGCGGCGAATTCCGCCTATTTGGGATTGCGCGCGACATTCGACGCATTGCTGCATCGCAGCAATACAGCCCCCGGGCGGCCCGCGCACGGCCGGCCGTTACGACGACCCGTCAGAAGATCAGCCGCAGCAGGGTGAAGACGAGCATCCCGATGATGATCGTGCCGAGCATGCTGCGCCGCCACAAAAACCATCCGAGACCGGCGAGCGCCGCATAGAACGGATGGTTGGAGAGCGCGAACGAGATCCCGGCGGGCGTTTCGAGCACGTCCGGCAGCACGACCGCGACGAGCGCGGCGGCCGGCGCATAGCGCAGCGCGCGTTGCGCGCGCTCCGGCAGTACGGTGCGTTCGCCGCCGATCAGGAACAGCGCGCGCGTGACCGCCGTGACGATCGTCATCCCGACGATGACGATCCAGATTTCGGTCGCGCTCATTCGATTTCCTTTTCGTGCACGGTTTCGGTGCGGATGCGCCGCCAGTCGGCGCGTTCGACGAAGAAATCGGCCGTGCAGCCGGCGGCGAGCGCGGCGAGCACCGCGAGCGGCAGCGCGAGCCGGTACGGCAGGTCGAACGCGATCAGCGACACGATGCCCGCAACCGCGACGGCCGCAAGCGTCGAGCGGTTCGCGACCGCCGACACCATGATCGGAATCAGCGCGAGCGTGCCGGCCAGCTCCAGCCCCCAGCTCGCGGGAAAGAAGCTCGCGAGCAGGATGCCGGCGAGCGACGACACCTGCCACGACACCCAGCTCGCGAGCGCCATCCCCCAGAAGTACGCTTCCTTGCCCGGCACGTGGCCGTATGCGAAGCCCTGTTTCTGGAACAGCAGGTAGATCACGTCGCCGTTGAAATAGCCGATCGCGAGGCGCCGCCACAGCGGCAGGTAGGAAAAATGGGGAGCAAGCCCGGCGCTGAAGATCACGAACCGCATGTTGACCATCGCGGCCGTGAGCAGGACCGTCCAGATCGGCAGCTTCGCGACGAGGAGCGGCAGCACCGCGAGCTGCGACGAGCCCGCGTAGACGAAGATCGACATCGCGCTCGCCTGGCCGAGCGTCATCACCGATTTGCTCATCGCGATGCCGGTGACGAGCCCCCAGGACAGGATCGCCATCAATGTCGGGGAATAGTCGCGCGCGCCCTGGATCAGCGCGAAGCGGTCGGTGGCGGACAATCGAGCGAGCATGGGAAAGCGGGCCGCAGCGGGCGGTTCGTCCGGGCTCCGGCGTCTCCTGCCGGCACGGCCCGTCGTTATTGGAATCGGTGCCGGACGATTATAGCGCCGGCCCCGCGCCGACCGACCGGCTCGCCCCCAAATGACGCTAAAATAAGCGTCTTTCCGGCTCAACGCTGCACACTACCCGCAGCACCCACTGCTTCCAGGAGAATCCTATGTCAATGGCCGACCGCGACGGCAAGATCTGGATGGACGGCAAGCTGATCGACTGGCGCGACGCCAAGATCCACGTCCTGACCCATACGCTGCACTACGGCATGGGCGTCTTCGAAGGCGTGCGTGCGTACAAGACGGCCGACGGCGCCACCGCGATCTTCCGCCTGCCCGAGCATACGAAACGTCTGCAGAATTCGGCGAAGATCTTCCAGATGGACGTGCCGTTCGATCGCGAGACGCTCGAAGCCGCGCAGCTCGAAGTCGTGCGCGAGAACAAGCTCGAGTCGTGCTACCTGCGCCCGATCATCTGGGTCGGCTCGGAAAAGCTCGGCGTGTCGGCGAAGGGCAACACGATCCACGTCGCGATCGCCGCATGGCCGTGGGGCGCGTACCTCGGCGAGGACGGCCTCGCGAAGGGCATCCGCGTGAAGACGTCGTCGTTCACGCGCCACCACGTGAACGTGTCGATGGTGCGCGCGAAGGCGTCGGGCTGGTACGTGAACTCGATTCTCGCGAACCAGGAAGCGACCGCCGACGGCTACGACGAAGCACTGCTGCTCGATGTTGACGGCTACGTGTCGGAAGGCTCGGGCGAAAACTTCTTCCTCGTGAACCACGGCAAGCTGTACACGCCGGATCTGTCGTCGTGCCTCGACGGCATCACGCGCGACACGATCATCACGCTCGCGAAGGACGCCGGCATCGAGGTGATCGAGAAGCGCATCACGCGCGACGAGGTCTACACGGCCGACGAAGCGTTCTTCACGGGCACGGCCGCCGAAGTCACGCCGATCCGCGAACTCGACAACCGCACGATCGGCAGCGGCGCCCGCGGGCCGGTCACTGAAAAGCTCCAGTCGGCATTCTTCGATATCGTGTCGGGCAAGAACGCGAAGTACGCGCACTGGCTGACGAAGGTCTGAGTGCGCTGCAGCACCGACCGCCCCGCAAAAGAGTGATAAAAGAGAACGTCTCATGAGTGAAATCAAGGAAATGCCGCTGGTCGAACTGACGGCCAAGGATCTTCCCGCCTACTGCCCGAACCCGGCCATGACGCGCTGGAATGCGCACCCGCGCGTGTTCATCGACGTTTCGCACGGCGAAGCGCGCTGCCCGTATTGCGGCACGCGCTACAAGCTGCGCGACGGCGAGGTGGTCAAGGGCCACTGAGCCCGGTCGGCCGGGCCTGCGGGCCCGCCGCTCGCGAGGCGGCGCCGCCGGAAATCCGGCACGCCGCCCTTTTCCTGTTCTGACAACCCGAACACGGCGCCCGCGCGCCGTGCTTCATTACGACATCGGAAGTCGACCTGATGCGTCGAGCGCTGGTTATCGCACCGAACTGGATCGGTGACGCATTGATGGCGCAGCCGCTTTTTGCGCTGCTGAAGAAGCTCCATCCCCGCATCGCGATCGATGCCGTCGCGCCCACTTGGGTCGCGCCCGTACTCGAGCGGATGCCCGAGATCCACGATGTCTACGCGACCGACCTCGCGCACGGCAAGCTGCAGTTGCTGCGTCGCTGGCAACTCGCGAGCGACCTGCGCGATGTCGGCTACGACGCGGCGTACGTGCTGCCGAATTCGCTGAAATCCGCAGTGATCCCGTGGCTCGCGAACATTCCGCTGCGGATCGGCTACACGGGCGAGCACCGCTACGGACTGTTGAACGTGCGGCACGCGAACCCCGACAAGTCGGGCGAGCGTCCGCCGATGACGACCCACTATGCGGCGCTTGCGTATGCGCCGGGCGCGAAGCTGCCCGAGTCGATGAAGACGCTGCCGCCGCCGCGCCTGGACGCAGACCTGAACGAGACGGCGCGCGTCTCCGCGCGCTTCAACCTCGATACGCGCAAGCCGCTCGTCGTGTTCTGCCCCGGTGCGGAATACGGCCCGGCCAAGCGCTGGCCGCCCGAGCACTTCGCGACGCTCGCGACGATCGTCCACCAGTCGTTCCCGTACACGCAGATCGTCGCGCTCGGCTCGCCGAAGGATTCGGCCGCCGCGCAAGCGATCGCCGACCACGCGCCGAACGTGCGCAACCTGTGCGGGCAGACGTCGCTGTCCGAGGCCTGCGCGCTGATCGCGCGTGCGAACGCGGTCGTCACCAACGATTCGGGGCTGATGCACGTCGCCGCCGCGCTGCGCCGGCCGCTCGTCGCGTTGTACGGATCGACCGATCCGCGCCACACCCCTCCGCTGTCGGAGCTGGCGAAGGTACAATGGCTGCATCTCGAATGCAGTCCCTGCTTCGAACGCGAGTGCCCGCTCGGTCATCTGAACTGCCTGCGCGAACTCGGTCCCGAGCAGGTATTCGGCGATTTGCGCGGCATGCTCGTCGGGCAGCGCTGACCCTGGCCGGCAGCGTCGCACGACGCGCCGGGCAATCCGATTCACCGGTGTACGGCGGCCTCATGCGGGCCGCCGTGCTGAATACGGCGCGCGACGCGCGCGAGAGATAACCCCGATGCCACGTTTTGCCCGCCTCTTCGAAGCCGCTGCCGATACGCTGAACGCTTACTACCAGGCCGTCGCCGATGCCAATCTCGACGCGCTGCTGGGGTTGTGGATCGACGAGGATTTCGCCAGTTGCGTCTGGGCCGACGGCGAGCATCTGCACGGCCTCGACCAGATCCGCAGCGGGCTGGCCAACCGGCTCGCGACGCGCCCGGTGACGATCGAACCGCTCGACATCCGCGTCTACGACAGCCTTGGCACCGTCGTCTACACGATCGCCGAAGCGCATCAGCAGGCCGACCTGACGGCCGACCCCGACATGGTTTTCGCCACGTACGTGATGATCCACGAACGCGGCGAGTGGCGCATCGCGCACATTCACGCGAGCCCGATTCCCGAACAAGCGGCCGGACAATTCGCCGCGAAAATCCGTCACGGGCAGGGTCCGCTGCACTGACGAAGAACGAAGCAACGCATTAGCGGGGCGATCATGAGTACGGCTTCTCCGCCCACCTCGCCGCTGACCGGGGCCCCGGCCCCCGACGACGATTCACTGCGCTATCGCGCACCACGCTGGCTGCCGAACAGCCATGCGCAAACCATCGTGCCCGCACTGTTCGCGCGGCGCCCGGCCGTCGCATACCGGCGCGAGCGCTGGGAAACACCCGACCACGACTTCATCGATCTCGACTGGGTCGCGCATCTCGACAGCGCGGCACCGCCGCCCGATGCGCCGCTGTTCGTGCTGTTCCACGGCCTCGAAGGCAGTTCCGGCTCGCACTACGCGCTCGCGATGATGGCCGCCGCCCGCGCGAAGGGCTGGCATGCGGTCGTCCCGCACTTTCGCAGTTGCAGCGGCGAGATCAACCGGCAGCCGCGGTTCTACCATCTCGCAGACAGCGCCGAAGTCGACTGGATCCTGCGCCGGCTCGCCGCGCAGCATCGCGGGCCGATCGTCGCGGCCGGCGTGTCGCTCGGCGGCAACGTGCTGCTGCGCTGGCTCGGCGAGCACCGCAGCGACACGTCGATCGTCCGCGCCGCCGCCGCGATCTCGACGCCGATCGACGTGCATGCGGGCGGCCGCGCGCTGTCGCAGGGCTTCGCGATGGTCTATACGCGCAGCTTCCTGAAGACGCTCAAGCGCAAGGCGCTCACGAAACTCGATCAGTATCCGGGGCTGTTCGACCGCGACGCGATGCTGCGCGCCGTGACGATGCGCGACTTCGACGAAGTCGTGACTGCGCCGCTGCACGGCTTCGCGGATGCAGACGATTACTGGACGCAGGCGACGACCCGCCCGCTGCTGCCCGCGATCGACGTCCCGACGCTGATTCTCAACGCCCGCAACGATCCGTTCCTGCCCGAATCCGCGCTGCCGAGCACCGCCGACGTCTCGCCGGCCGTCGAACTCGACCAGCCCGCGCACGGCGGCCATGCGGGATTCATGACCGGGCCGTTCCCCGGCCGCCTCGACTGGCTGTCGGCGCGGGTGTTCGGCTATTGCTCGAAATTCGTCGACCATGGATGACATCGTCAGGCAGTCACTCGCCAAATGGCCGAACGTGCCGCACTGCACCGGCTGGTTGCTGCTCGACCGGCGCGGCGAATGGCGGCTGCGCGACGACGCCGCGCAGGCCGCCGGCGAACTCGGCTCGCCGATCCGGCACGCGGCGCTGAACGCGTTCATCGGCCGCAATTACGAATGCGATGCACACGGCCAGTGGTTCTTCCAGAACGGGCCGCAGCGCGTGTACGTCGAGCTCGCCTATACGCCGTGGGTCGTGCGCCTCGCCGAACGCGACGGGCAGCTCACGCTCGCCGACCAGACGGGTACGCCGTTCGAACCGGACGCCGCGTGGCTCGACGATGCGGGCGGCGTGCTGTTTCGCGATGCGGGCACGCCGCCGCGCGTCGCGGCACTCCACGACCATGACCTCGGCCTGTTCGCCGATCATGCGGACTTCGACGCCGCGCCGCCCGTGCTGCGCTGGCGCGACGGTTGCACGCTGCGGCTCGGCAGTCTCGCGTGCGCCGACGTGCCTGCAAAGTTCGGCTTCGTCGCGAGTCCCGCTCAGCGGGCGCACGACGAAACCGATGGCGGCGGCAGCGAAAGCTGACTCGCTCCACCCTGCTCCTGTCCGCCTGACGGCCGCTACCCGCGGCCGTTCTTCTCGTCCTCGCGCTCTTCCTTGTAGCGTGCCTCGAGTTCCAGCAGCCGCGCGCCGATGATCGACTGGTCGTAGAACGACACGTCCTTCGCGTCGCGCGCTTCCTTCAGCTGGCGAATCGCGGACAACCACGCGCCGTCGAGCGCCAGTTTCTCCGCAAGCGCGCGGCGCCGCGCGAGCACGTCGCCCTTGCCGTCGCTCGCCTTCGCGAGGTAGCTCCACCAGTCCGGCTGCTCCGGGTCCGCTTTCGCCTGCGTGCGCGCGAGCGCCTGCGCTTCGGCGAAGCGGCGCGCGGCCAGCAGCGTCTGCAGGTGCGCGACGATCGCCGCGTGCGACGCCGGCCAGCGCCGCTGCGCGAGCGCCGCGAGCCGCACCGCGTCGTCGGTCCGGCCCGCGCGGCGGGCGATGTCGGCGGCCAGCACGTCGAGGCTCGGCGAACTCGCCTCCGGATCGTCCTCGCGCCGCTCGCGCGCATCGAACGCACTGCGTGCCGATGCGAGTGCCTTGTCGGCCGCGTCGTACTGGCCGAGCAGCGTGTTCGCGAGCGCGATGCCGTACTCGTTCGCCGCGACGTTCGGCGCGGTGCGCTCGTCGATCTCGAGCTGCATCCGGTGCGCCTCGGCCGCGATGTCGTTCGGCGCGCGGTTCTGCAGGATCCGCAGCCGTGCCCGCACGAAACCGTATTCGGCCGACTGGCGCGGTTGCCGGTACGGCGCGCGGCGTACGCGATCCTCCATGTCGGCGATCCGTTCACCCGTCAGCGGGTGCGTACGGGCATAGGCCGGCACCCCCGCGTCGCCCATCGACGCGCGATCGAGCCGCTCGAAGAAGCCCGGCATTCCGTACGGGTCGTAGCCCGCGCCTGCGAGCAGCTGGAAGCCGACGCGATCGGCCTCGCGCTCGGCCGAACGCGAGAAACGCAGCTGGTTGTCGACCGCATACGCCTGCCCGCCCACCGCGATCGCGCTGCCGAGATCGCCGCTTTTCGCGAGCACGCCCGCCAGCACCCCCAGCAGCATCGTCGCGAGCGCGGTGTAGCCGGTCTTCTCGTTCGCGCCGATCATCCGGGCGATGTGCCGCTGCAGCACGTGCCCCATCTCGTGGCCGACCACCGATGCGAGCTCCGACTCCGTCTGCGTCGTCACCACCAGCCCGCTGTTGATCCCGATGAAGCCGCCCGGCATCGAGAATGCGTTGATCTGCGGATCGCGCACCGGGAACAGTTCGAAGTCCGGCATGTAGCCGCCGATGAAGCGCGCCGCGGCCGCGGCCGCGAGCCGCGCCGCCATCGCGTTCAGGTAGTCGCGCACCAGCCAGTCGTCCAGATAGTCCGGGTCGCGCCGCACCTCGCGCATCACGCGCTCGCCGAGACGGCGCTCGGCCTGCGGCGTCAGCGAGCCGCCGGAGCCGTCGCCGAGATCGGGCAGCTCCAGCGCGCGCAGCGGTGCACGCAGGTTCGCGGCAGGCGCGGATGCGCCGCCGGCGCCCGAGAAACGGCTTTCCGCGCCGCCGTACGTGCCGAATACGCCGGTCGCGATGCCGGACGGCACCGTGGAAATCGACGGCGCAGCGCCGGGCGCCGGCTCGAGCGGCGGCGCGGACGCGCGCTGTGCATGGCTGCTCGGCGGCAGCACGAGCGCCGCCGACAGCAACACGGCAAGCAACTGTTTGACACGCATGGCAGGTTGAAAGCGACGCCGTCCCGCGCGCCCGGCACGCATCGCGGCGTCTGGTCTAAAGATTCCGGTCATTGTAACGGTGCGATCACGACTGTTTCGTGCCGCGGACGGGTGTTCTGCGTCCCCGGCGTCACGCATGCCGCTGCTATGATAGGCGCCCGTTGAAACGTTGCATGCGACCGCGGCACGGCGCCGGACGCGGTGGATCGACCGGCCACGACGCATGAGATCGGAGCAAGACATGTCAGGACTTACCCATTTCGACGCCGCCGGCCACGCGCACATGGTCGACGTCGGCGGCAAGCAGGAAACCCAACGCATCGCGATCGCGCGCGGCACGATCAGGATGCTGCCCGCGACGTTCGCGCTGATCCGCGACGGCAAGGCGAAGAAAGGCGACGTGCTCGGCGTCGCGCGCATCGCCGCGATTCAGGGTGCCAAGCGCACCGCCGACCTCATTCCGCTGTGTCACCCGCTCGCGCTGACGCGCGTGGCCGTCGACTTCGAGCTCGACGACACGCTGCCCGGCGTGCACTGCGTCGTGCAGGTCGAGACGTTCGGCCGGACCGGCGTCGAGATGGAGGCGCTGACCGCGGTGCAGGTCGGCTTGTTGACCGTGTACGACATGTGCAAGGCGGTCGATCGCGGGATGGTGATCACCGACGTGAGCGTGCGGGAGAAGCGCGGCGGGAAGTCGGGGGACTGGAAGGCGGAGGATTAAGGCTTTGTTTCGTAAGCCCTTTCCTCGATGCCATACCGACCACCCCGGTATCAACTTCGTCTGACGAAATCGCCTCGAATCTGACTGCTGGCATAC